>JBFXIQ010000068.1:0-6625 GCA_050175815.1 Synergistaceae bacterium | reverse complement strand
GAATTCTTTATCCTGATTTTTTTTTCGAGCAGTTCCATTACTTTCCAGCAGAGCGTTACGCCAAAAACCCGCATCAGCAGGACCGTTGTCCAAAAGGCTGCAAAATTGACAGACTGTGCCCACCAGGAGATGCTGAAACCGGCGTTGAGTCCTTTGAAATATGTCCAGGGGAAGAAGATATGGGTAACAAGTGCGACCACAAGAAATGCCCTGAATATCGACCATAACTGAAGCATTGACCTTGGAGCCCCGTTAAAGTCAGGGAGCTCGCAATTTTCAAGCAATGAGCAGCCGAATCCAACGTTGCTGTGAGGTATCTGACTGAATATCACAAAGATAAAGATAAGCGTCCCTGCCAGTGAAAAGGGAGCTGACGAAGTCATGTGCAGCGCCGTCGTGAAGACGTTCAGGCTGAATGGATCGCCCTGGATCCCGTTAGCTGAATAATAAAAGGCTATTGATATAAACGCAGCCATCATTGGGACAATAAGTTTGACAAGCTCCCTTATCATTCTGTCAGCTGTGATCTGTGCATCAGTTGTACCCAGTGAGAATATCGCCAATATTGCCAGTGTTTCAGAAAGAGCTGCAAACTGGAGGATCTGTATCAGATCTCCCCCGTTGTCCATTATCGGCAAAAATGAAAAAAACGGTATGCTTGCTGCAATTGGGATAAGTGCGGCAAGAGCAAAACAAGGCAGGTATATTGAGAGCCTTATCACTGAAGCTTCAGGAAGGCTTATTGGCATAGTCATCGATTTGAATATGTCACGAAGAGGAAGCAATGATACGATCATGCCCCTCCTGCTTAAACTCCTGCCGGAAAAATAAGTGTGCGTACTCTCTGCAAAAAGAGCGATCATCAATGTGACAAGCATCAGCACCCATGATGAAAAGTACCCCAAAATATTAAATAATATGTTCTGCATTTCTTATTCGACCCCACTTTTCGAAAAAAGTGCTACAGCAAAAAGCAGGAAAAGCAAAACAATAGACAAGATATGAGAAAAAGGGAAATCAAACCATGGCTGCATGATCCTGCTTCTAAACGAACTCACTGTCTGCTCAAAAAAACCCTCATCAATATCTCTTTCACATCCGCGCATCATTTTCTTGCCTACGAGGCTTCCACCGGTATTTTTTTTAATTATGAACATCAAAAGGCAAAAAGCTCCTGCGGAGAGAAGGTAAATTTTTAACCAGGCAGAAAAATTCCATATAAAATATCCTGTTTCCAATGTCGATATCATTCAGAAGCTCCTCCCTGATGGATAGCGTTGACAAGATGTCCCCTATTGAGTAGGGAATAGACAGACGGTGAGACCATAGAGTTGATAAAAAGCGAGGGAGTTGATGTGGAATAAAAGAGAAAAGCAAAAAGGATTATCAGCGGAACTATCACCTGGTTATCGTTATTTCTTATATTTTCAGAGTTCTCTGATGGCTTGCCGAACATTACTTTTGAAATGTAACGGATAGATATCAAAAGCATAAGCAGGGCGGCTATCAGAAGAAATATCGTCAGGAGCGGAGTAATGTAACTCGAAGACCTGTAAAGGAACTGCTTTGAAGGAAAACCGACAAATGGCGGGAGTCCGGCGATCACACAGACTGCAAAGAAAAATGCAACACCTGAAATAGGTATCTTTCTAAAAAGTCCCTGCTGCTGCCATAATTCACCTTCAGCTGTCTTCTGCTTCAATGTGCAGCAAACGAACGAAAGGGTCGCTGAGACAGGCAGGAAAAGGATCCAAAGCGCGACCATGCTCTCGATCGCCCCAAAACCATACTCTGCGGCAGCCTGAGCTGCGTATGTTCCGCTGATGCTTATTCCCATTGAGATGACAAGGAACCCTTTCATGAACAGCTCTGCTGCCTCTGCAAACTTTACAGGATCTTTTTCATTCGCAGTCAGGATCAGGGACGCGACAAGCAATATCAAACCAAACATGATAAATAGATTCGGTATCTTTTCCAGTCCTCGAAGGGGACCGTAAAGGGAAAATACGATCCTGAAAACCACAAAAAGTGCCGCCTGTGCCCTTATCGCAAAAAATACCCGTTTTGAACCATCGGTTACATAAGAAGATGACTTTACAAACATGAAAAAAAGCGGAACGATGAGAAGTGCATACGCAAATTTTTCATTTGTTCCCAGTTTTATCATCGTAGATAAAACCGCAATGTTGGTTGTCTTATAATTATAATAAAATAGCCCTACTCCTGCCAGGAACATAAGCAATGCTGTCGACCTTGAAAGGTAATACCAGATAAGTTCTTTTATTTCTTCTTTTGTGGTCAATATCCCATGGAAAAGTCCTGATGCTCCGATCTGTGAGATAAGTATGAAAATAAAGAGTGAGAATAAGTCTCCTGAGTAAAAGATCCCCTGTGTTCCTGCAAGTGTCGTGAGGAAAAAGCTCACCTTTGAACGGTTGATCGTATCATTCTTGTCAGCCATGGCAGTAAGTCCGGCAATAAAGGCTATGCAGCCCATCAGGAAAGCAGACATCGCGCCAAAGACATCTACCTGAAGCACTGCCTTGATAAGCATCGGACTGTCAGAAGAGAGAGTTTGGGACCATCCGCCGCTGCTCAGGACAAAGAGTTCGGTCCCGCCCTTTCCCATGCTTGTCCATACCGACCAGGTAAGAAAAATATTAGCGATAAGGACCGCAAGGAAAAAGATTTTCAAAAACCTCAGATTTATCTCATATACGCATTCTTCATACTTGTGCCAGCATTTGATCCTTTTATATACATAAAAAGCAAGAGGAAGAAAAGCTGCGACAATTGGCAGCAACAGACTTAATACGGGTAAAGGCATTACGGGTAAAGATCTGAATAGAAACATAATTTTCTCCTAACTGAAACGGCTAGTGAGACTTAGAGGTATTTCAAGTCCGCACGATTCCATAAACTTTCTGTCTGTGAGAACTCCTGGGACTCCTCCGTCACTTTCAATGGTCCCGTTTTTCATAATAACTACCCTTTGGCAGACATCCATCACCATGTCCAGGTCGTGCGTGGCAATAACAGCTGTGATTTTTGTACCGGCTATTATATTTATCAGTTCACGCCTGCTTTTAGGGTCCAATCCTGAAGTCGGCTCGTCAAGCAGCAGGGTTTTGGGCCTCATTGCAAAAAGTCCTGCCAGTGCAGCAAGTGTTTTCTCGCCGCCGGATAGTTTCCATGGCGCCTTATTTGCAAGTGCCTCTATCCCGGTATCACGCAGTGCGCTGTTAACTCTTGACGCCACTTCTTCCTCGGTCAGGCCGAGGTTCCGAGGGCCAAAGGCAACATCCTCCCACACGGTAGGGAGAAAAAGCTGATCGTCAGGATCCTGGAAGAGAATTCCCGTCGCACGCCTCATGGTCATTAGTTTCTCTTTGCTGAGTTTCTCTCCTTCATAAATTATCTTTCCGTGTAAAGGAGAGAGACAGCCCATCATCAGCATAAGAAGCGTCGATTTTCCGGAACCGTTCGCGCCCGCTATGCCCAGTATCTCTCCCTCGTATACTGAAAAAGAAAGATCGTTCAGCGCTTTCGTTCCATCCGGGTAAGAATAGCAGATATTTTCGATTTCAAAAACCTTCAAAATACACACCCTATTATCAGATCGCCAATTATTATAGACATATCAAATATTCGTACCACAAAAAAGAATAAGACCCAGGTCAAAACAAATATAAGATCATGTACTGATATTCTGTTCTCTCTCTCATTCTTGTGGTAAAGCTGTCCGCAGAAACCTCTGCACATAAGAGCGCTGTGGATCCTCTCCGATCTGCTGAGACATCGGAGCAGCAAAGGGCCGCAAATATTTCCGGCATTTGCAAGTGTTATTTTACCACCCCTGAATACCCTTGCCCTGACAATATTATGCGTTTCTTCAACCAGAAGCCTGATATAACGATGCAGAAGAAAGAGCTGTGTGACAAGAACTTCAGGAAGCCTAAGAGACGCGGCGGTCCTGCAAAGTCCGTCAAAGCCTGTTACTGCTACCATTATAAGCGTAGCTGGAACGATCAGCAGAAACTTCAGGATCAAGGAGAAAAATGATATCCATCCCATTGGGATCATAATACCGAGATATTCTGTCCGTGTTGAGTCAAAAAATGGATTCCAAATGCCTATGAAAATAACAAAAGGCAAGACTGTCAGCATCTTCCTTAAAAGATCCCTACCGGATACGCGCGCAAAAGATCCCATAAAAATTGGATATGCGGCAAGCGGGAGCATCCTTAATGTCTGATAACGGTCAAAAGAAACAACTGCAGCGGTGTAAACAAGTGTTACAGCAAGAAGGACGATAGGCGAAAAAGAAGTGCCTCTCCTTTCATCATATATCTCTGTCCTGTAAAGATCCTTCAGCCTCACGGCCGGCCATTTCTTTTTCTAAAGAACATTCCCAGGGCAAGAGCAAGTGCCAGGGTAATAATACTTCCCACTAAGCCTGAAACTGTTGTACCCATATTTTCGGAAGTTGTTTTGTTTTTAAAGGCATAATCAGGTAATGGGGCAAACCGTTCCTGGATCAAAGCTGAGAAAGAATGAAATAATGACCGCGGATTTTCTAATTCTGCAGTACCTGCAACACCCTCTATCGACCATTCGAGTCCGTCGGGAGAAGAAG
The DNA here is from genome assembly GCA_050175815.1 of Synergistaceae bacterium. Lineage (GTDB taxonomy): Bacteria > Synergistota > Synergistia > Synergistales > Synergistaceae > Caenicola. The sequence goes on along the minus strand of JBFXIQ010000068.1, from coordinate 1,989 downwards.
ATGCATACCATGCAAAAAGTCCGCCGGTCACGAGGGCAAGCAAGGCAAAAACTGCGACCGCCCGTTTCATTTCTTTATGACGACTCTCCGTCTTCGACTCAGTCAGCGCCCCAGGCATTTTTGAATATACATAAATTACGACCATAGCTGTAGCAAAGCCCTCCACTGCACCTATTGCAAAGTGTATGGAAAGCATCAGAAGCAGGAAAATATTTACAGGAAGAGAAGTGATCCCTGAAAATGCAGTCTGAAGAACGACAAAGAATGCTCCCATAATAAGGCCTGCTATTGAAGCAATTACCGCACCCCAAAATATTCCTTTGGTTCCTTCTATCCTCTCGGATAATTTTTTATAAATAAATGGATAGGCAATGAAGCAGGGGAAAAATCCCATGTTGAAAATGTTGCACCCTAATGCCAGCAGTCCACCATCCGCAAAGAAGAGTGCCTGTACTGCCAGTATCGATACCATTGAAAGGAATGCCCGTTCAGGCCCCAGGAATATGGACAACAGAAGTCCTCCTCCTATGTGCCCGCTTGATCCGGTCCCGGGGATAGAAAAATTAATCATCTGCGACGCGAATACAAAGGCGGCAAGCACACCCATCAATGCAGTCTTGCCTGTATCATCTCTTTTTTTCAATACAGCAGAACTTTTGGCTGTCAAATACGCGCTGACAACCCAAAAAACACCGCCAACTGCAGGAGAAACAAGAACATCGGCCATATGCAATGCGATCAACTCCTTATAATTAAAGATTATAACAAGCATCCACAATTAGTAGAAGTTTTATTCTCTTTAAATCAATTACTGCGGTTTGCATCATTATCTAACATTTATGCTAAAATTAGCGAAAGAGATATAGGGCTGTATCTCACAACACCTTTGGATTCATTTTTATCAAACAATATTTTTTAAGGAGTGATACGAATGCAGGAGAAAAAACAGATGCCCCTTATCTGGAAGATAGCCATCGGGTTCGTCATCGGTATCGTTTTAGGGTTCGTAATAGGTCCGATGCAGCAATCAAGCACCTTCATCTCAAATTTCCTTATTCCACTTCTCGACCTCATTGGTAAGATCTTCCTTGGACTCTTGAAAATGCTCATCGTTCCCCTTGTCTTTGCGAGCATTATCACCGGTGCGGCATCGATAGGAGACCCGAAGGTACTCGGACGAATTGGTGTCAAAACAGTAGCTCTGTACATCTGCACTACGGTCGTAGCCATTTTCTTTGGACTGGTCCTTGGAAACGTCATACAGCCCGGCGTTGGACTCAGCATTGAAGGTGCCGCAGGAGAAGCAAAGGCTGCTGCCAGCATTATCGATGTTCTTATAGGGATCATCCCTGTCAACCCGCTGCAGGCCCTCGTAAGCGGTTCAATGCTTCAGATAATAGTATTCGCGCTTTTCCTCGGAGTGTCCGCCACCCTGATCGGAGAAAAGGGCAAGATATTCCTTCAGTTTACAGAAGCTCTTGCTGAGACAATGTACAAAATGACCGGGATCGTAATGAAATTCGCACCTCTCGGTATCCTTGCACTGATCGCGGTAACTGCTGCAAAGTACGGCCCTGCGGTCCTGGCACCCTTCGCAAAGGTCATTTTTGCCGTCTACCTCGGTTGCGCACTTCAGGCGATCGTTGTCTACTCAAGCCTGATCACAGTAGTCACCAAAAAATCCCCGCTCTGGTTCTTCAATGGAGTTAAAGAGGCAATGCTCGCAGCCTTCGTAACCCGTTCCAGTTCAGCCGTGCTTCCGATATCAATGAGGAACGTACAGGAAAACCTCGGTGTCTCTGAAAAGGTATCCTCATTCGTCCTCCCGCTCGGCGCGACCATCAACATGGATGGTACGGCTCTGTATCAGGGCGTCTGTGCTTTATTCGTTGCACAGGCTTTCGGTATCCCACTCTCAATGGGAGCACAGGTCGGCATCCTTATCACAGCGACACTTGCATCTATAGGGACAGCAGGAGTTCCGGGAGC
>JBFXIQ010000067.1:0-6932 GCA_050175815.1 Synergistaceae bacterium | reverse complement strand
GGGCTTTCTTCTGTGCCTGCAAAGAGGGATCCGATCATAACGACGTCAGCACCTGCTGCGAGGGCCTTTACTATGTCTCCCGAATACCTGATGCCGCCGTCTGCGATGGCCATTTTGCCCCTTTTATGAACGACATCGGCCACGTTCATGACAGCTGCGACCTGCGGCACGCCTATTCCTGCAACGATCCTGGTCGTGCATATAGATCCCGGGCCTATTCCTATCTTGACAGCGTCAGCTCCTGCATCCATCAGGGCTTCTGCTGCACCTGCGGTCGCGATGTTGCCGGCGATAAGCGGCAGGTCAGGATAGAGTTTTCTGAGCCTGGCAACTGTGTCGATGACCATTTTTGAATGTCCGTGGGCTGTGTCGACAACTATGGTGTCTACTCCGGCCTTGACAAGGGCTTCTGCCCTGTCAAAAGCATCAGTGCCTACACCGATGGCTGCTCCTACACGCAGGCGGCCTCTTGAATCCTTGGTTGCGTTAGGAAATGCTCTGGCCTTCAGGATGTCCTTGATAGTAATGAGTCCTTTAAGTTTTCCGTCTTTGTCGACAATGGGCAGTTTTTCTACTTTTGTACCCATAAGAATGGTCTTTGCGTCTTCAAGTGTTGTGCCCATAGGAGCTGTTATCAGGTTTTCTTTCGTCATAACGTTGGATATTGGCTGGTCAAGGTTTGTGACGAACCTGAGGTCCCTGTTTGTTATTATCCCAACAAGTCTGATTTCCTTGTCTACTACAGGCACTCCCGAAATGTGATAGTGCTCCATTAGCGCAACAGCTTCCCTGACCATATCTTCCGGATGGCGGTAGAAGGGGTCAACTATGACGCCTGATTCAGATCTTTTGACCTTGTCAACTTCAACAGCCTGGTTTTCGATCGGCAGGTTCCTGTGAAGTATGCCGATGCCTCCCTCGCGTGCAAGCGCTATCGCCAGCCTTCCCTCTGTAACAGTATCCATTGCAGCGCTGCAAATGGGTATATTAAGAGATATCTGGGGTGTGAGCATTGTCGATACGTCTACCTGGGCAGGGACAACTTCGCTGTATCCCGGAACGAGCAGTACGTCGTCAAATGTGAAGCCCCTGTATTCAACGAACTTATCTTCAGATCTCTTTTTTGTCATATCGATGCCTCCGTTTGATGATATATGTTCCGGCTGATCTCAGCTCTTTTCAGATACCAGTTCAGTCTTGATTCCAATCGTACTTTGAAAGGGTCGCAACGCCATGGCAGATCATACATTCATTGCGTCCCACAGTACCGCAGCCTTCGCCCGACTTGACCTTCATGTTGAAATTTGTTTCGTTCTCATTTTCAGCAATAAGAGAGACAGCACTTGATATAAAGTTTGGTACCATGTCACCCAGCCTAGGAGACTGTGCCTGTAAAGTAACATCTACCCAGTCGATATTCCATCCCTCTGAGTGTACTTTGCTTATCACTGTTTTAAGAAGTTCCCTGCTGTCCGCGTCTTTCCATTTTGCGTCAGACGCCGGAAAGAGTGTCCCGATATCAGGAAGGCCCGCAGCTCCAAGTATTGAGTCCATTACAGTATGCAGAACTATGTCTGCATCAGAATGCCCCAGAAGGCCAAACTCGGCATTTTCTATCTCGATACCGGCAAGTATGAGTTTTCTGCCTTTCACAAGCTGATGGATGTCGAAACCGTGCCCTGTCCTTTGTTTCTTTCTGCCCCCGGTGATCGATGACGCGACTTCCCAGTCAAATTGAGTTGTTATCTTAAAGTTTGACTCCGATCCTTCAGCGGAAAAGATATTCCTTCCTGAAGCGATCCAGGCTGAAGCCTCATCAGTTCCTTCAAAACCAAATGAATTTATGGCTTCAATTAATTGGGCTTTTTCAAATGCCTGCGGAGTTTGGGCCCTGAGAAATTCTTTTCTGTCTACACAGATCATCTTTCCTGAGTCCAGTCTCTTGAGTGAATCGCTGGATCCTATAAGAGGAATGGAAGCTCCGTGAACGGCAGTGTTTTTTATCAGTTCGAGGCATAGTTTCCTTGTTATAAAAGGGCGGGCCGCATCGTGCACCAGCACGTGAGACCCGCATGAATTCTTTAATCCGTTCATTACTGACTGAGATCTTGTGGTTCCTCCGGCGGCAAGACGTGTAGGGATCTTCAGGTCACACTGACCTTTCACCTCTGCCAGACGCTCCTCAGGAACGACAATTACCAGTTCATCTACCATCCCGTCCTTACATAATTCTTCTGCGACTACGGCAGACCATTTCCAGACGGGACGTCCACCAAGAATCCTGAACTGCTTTGGGGTCCCGCCAAGGCGGGTGCCTGTCCCCCCTGCTACTATTATGAAGGACCAGGTCTCTCTGTTCATTTTAAGGACGTATTCTTCCGAAGACCATTCTTCCGGCCGACGTCTGAAGCATGGAAGTGACTGTTACTTTGACTCTCTCTCCAATGCGTTTATAACCGTCTTCGACAACGAGCATAGTTCCGTCATCAAGGTAGCCGACGCCCTGATGGGACTCTTTTCCAACACGTATTATGTCAATTTCCACGTTTTCTCCCGGAAGCAGCATGGGCTTGAGAGAGTTGGCCAGGTCGTTTACGTTAAGAACAGATACTCCTTCGATCTGGGCGATCTGATTAAGGTTATAGTCAGTCGTTATGACTTTGCCGTTGAGCCGGCGCGCAAGCACTACCAAGGCTTCATCTACTTTCTCCCTTTCAAGATCCTTGAGGGTAGTTTCAGGGATCTCGATGTTCAGGGTGCTGATCTTTTGAAGTTCAGTGACGACAGCAAGTCCGCGCCTTCCGCGGGTTCTTCTGAGGGGGTCCGTAGAGTCTGCTACCCCCTGAAGCTCTGCAAGGATAAATCTCGGCAAAACAATAGTTCCCTCGATAAAGCCGCTTTGTGCGACATCGAGTATCCTGCCGTCAATTATCGCGCTTGTATCGAGTATCTTGGGTATCGAGTAGTAAAACTCGGGAGCAACATCAAGACCTGTCTCTTTTTCTTCTTCTCCGTTTTCATTCTTCTTTTTGCGCTTAGGCAATCTGAGCTTGATATCACCGATATTTGTTATTACGCTCCATATATCGTCTTTCCTCTTGGCGAAGAAACGCAGACCCAAGTAGCCGAGGGCTACGTTAAGCAGTACTGCAATGTATACCCCTATTCCTCCGGGAATTCTTGACATCGGCATAGCGATGAGGTTGGCAAGCAGCAGACCCAGAATCAGACCAAGCAGGCTCACTGTAAGTTCCGGCACACTCGTATTCTGGAGTTTGGATTCTGTAAACTGTGCGAATTTGCGTACGCTTAACCAGAATAAAGGTGCAAGGATAAAGCCGAAACATGCTGAAACAATAATAATAAATACGGTCGTTGCTATTGGGTGAAGCAGTGTAATTGAGGGCCACCAGTTCTGCTCTATGGCTATCTTTGATATCTGATAGCCGGCAGCGGCGCATATAAAAACCATCACTGCTCTGACCAATCTTTTCATAACAGATGAAAGACCGGATCCGGATGACATTTTGTGTTCTCCTTTCATATTATTTTTAGGATCATTTTGCATTTCTTTGTTGGTGTGATTATCTCCTCTATTTATTTTCCAGGCATCTCCTTTCTTGATTCCATAGCCATATGCAGTGTGACTCTGTCTGCATAGCCTATGCTTCCTCCTACGGGCAGACCGTATGAAAGCCTTGATATCATAACGGGTATTCCTTCCAGCGCTTCCTGTATTGCAAAAGCGGTAAGATCTCCCTCTATCCTTGGAGCAGTTGCAAGTACGATTTCCTCAATTTTAAGGTCACATACCCTTTCCCGTAACTTTGTGATGCTTTCTTCAGGTATGTCCTGCTCATCAAGTGGCGAAACCTGACCTCCAAGAACATGATACAGTCCGTTGAATATACCTGCCTGTTCTATTGAGATACAGTCTTCGTCGCTTTCTACAACACACATTATTTTACGGTTCCTCATTTTGTCCCTGCAGATGGAACATGGCTCAATATCTGTTATATTGCCGCATTCGCTGCAGTGGTGAGTTTCATCTTTGACCTGTTTTATGGTGCCGATAAACTCAGTTACCCAGCTGCTATCCTGTTTTAGGATAAAAAACACCATACGCCGGGCAGTTTTTTCACCTATGCCAGGCAACTTACTCCAAAGTTTTATAAGTTTATATACTGAGCCGGGCAGTGAAGTGGCTGACATTCTCCAATTACATCAGACCGGGAAATCCGCCCATTCCCCCGGTAATAGAATTCATTTTGCTGTTCGCCATTTCTTTGCTCTGTTTGAGCGCTTCCTTTATGGCAGAGATGATCAGGTCTTCCAGCATTTCAACATCCTTTGGATCAACGACCTCAGGGGAGATGGAAACAGAGAGAACGTCTCCGTGTCCGTTCACTTTTGCCTTGACCATGCCGCCTCCTGAAACTCCCTCGACCACAGTGCCGGCAAGCTGTTCCTGGGCCAACGCCATTTCTGCCTGCATACGCTGTGCCTGCTTCAAGAGCTTGTCCATTTTCATAAAAATATCTTCCTTTCGATAAAGACGTTATTTGTTTGATTAAACATAAAGTATACAACGATATTATTATAAGCGCCACATGAAAATGCGTATAAAAGCAAGGAAATATTCATTAAAAGTATATTTTGCTCAATGAGCCTTTACACTGTTTCCGTATCTTCATCAGGTTGGTCTGGATTAAAATTGTCGATATGAAGGGCGGTTAAGATAACATAAAAGGCAAAGACCGGCAGTTTCAGTATTCTGCGCCAACGCCATGGTTCCTGTATGGTACGGTAAAGCCATTCAAGGCAGAGTTTTTGGCATATCATCGGAGCTCTTGTCAACTTGCCCGAGATCACGTCCATAGTTCCGCCTATTCCCATGCCAACAGTTGCACCTGATTTTGCGAGGTTTTCTTCAAGCCAGTATTCCTGCTTCGGAACACCCAAACCAACGAAAAGGATCCTGGCACCGCTTTCCCGGATATTTTTGCAAATTTCATCTGTCTCTTCGTCTTTGAAGTATCCGTTCCTTGTGCCGGATATAATGAGGCCGGGATATTTTTCAATCAGCTTTTGAGCCGCTCTGTCAGCAATTTCGGGAGCGCCCCCCAGTAACCATATCCCCCACCCTTCATAAGATGCCCTTTTACATATATGCTCTGTAAATTCGACTCCCGGGATCCTTTCCTGGATAGGCGTATGCAGGAGTTTGAGTGCTGCTATCAGTCCGGCTCCGTCAGGCAGGACAAGAGCCGCGTTTCTTACTATTCTTCTGTACCTTGCGTCAGTTCTGCTTCTCAATGCAGCCAATGCATCGGGGGTCACGATCATGGAATGGTCAGTTCCCTTGTTTATCCAGTGCTGTACCTGAGTAAGAGCGTAATTTAAAGAGATGTTGTCGACGCTGATCCCCCACAGCTCCGGCTTTCTGTACTGTTTTTTGTCTGATCTTGCTGCATATCTGAAAAAGATCCAGGTGACAGAGAAGAGCGCGGCAGCTGCCGCCATTAGGACAAGGAAATTGGTGGCTCCTGTTTGTATAAAAGCGGCAATGCAGCCGATGAGGGCGCAGATCACTACTACTGTATGGACTGATGCAGCGTGATCCATTCCTTTACTCAGAAGTTTCCTGTATAGGATAAGGTTGCCTGTAGGTTTAGGCGAGAAGGCTGCGCTTACCACGCTTATGGATGTCTCTACCAATGGAAGCATGAAGAGTCCCAGCGGCAGTACGGCAAGAGTATAAAATGCGACACCTTTGCTTACTCCAAATATAGAAAGCCCTGCAAAGAGTGTTCCCCAAAGTGCTGTGAGAGGTTCTGTCAGCCTTCTGTAAGCGTGTATGTGCCTGCTCCAGAAGGCGAGTATCAGCACCATGCCTATGATGCATAGCTGGACAGCTTCCTGTAGGTTTTGAGATGAGAGCATTATGACTATGGAGACAAGTGTCCAGCTGACAGAGAGAAGCAAACCACACATACCTGGGATCTCGTCGATCTCCTGAAAGAAGATAGGGAATATTCCTATCCAGAGGGTGCTGATAGCTATCGATGCAAAGTATGAAAGGTAGTAGTACTCCCCCTGTGCAAACTCAATGAAAGCTATTCTTGGTCCAAAAAGTGAAAAGCCCAGACCTACTATGAAATAGAGAAACCTGAGGTTTTTGCCTCTGGTTACCTTTTGACAGAATCCTACGCATGCAGCTGCGACACCGGCGGCTATCGTTATCTTGAGAGGTCTGTCAGGCGCCCAGATGCCACAGAGGGCCCAGGCAGCGACCAGTGTAATATCCTTGAGATAATAGTACTGATCGCTCTCAAGATATTTTTTAAAGAATTTCTGTATAAAAATACAGATAACGGCGACAAAGAGAACCAAAAAAAACGTCAGGGTGTAATTTCTGTCAAACATTAATGGCCGTTCCTCCATTTGAACATAGGCAAAGTGAGTCTCTCTCCACTGTCTATCCTACCATGTTTGCCTTTATTAAAAAAGGGAGAATCGAATAAAAGTCAGGGGGAATACCCTCCCCTGACTGGATTGGTCCATCAAAACGCAATTGATGCTTATTTTACAAGTTCCATGCCTCCGGCGTAAGGGCGGAGTGCTTCCGGGACAGTTATGCTCCCGTCCGCGTTCTGATAATTCTCCATCAGAGCGATGAGGCATCTGCCTATTGCGATCCCGGATCCGTTAAGTGTGTGTACAAATCGTGGCTTGGTCCCGGCTGCGGGACGGTACTTGGTACCCATCCTTCTTGCCTGGAAATCTTCACAGTTGCTGCAGGAGCTGATCTCGCGGTAGCAGTTCTGACTTGGGAGCCATACTTCGATATCATACGTTTTCGCCGCACCAAAACCCATATCACCTGTGCAGAGGCAAATGACCCTATACGGAATACCCAGAAGCTGAAGGAC
>JBFXIQ010000066.1:0-6968 GCA_050175815.1 Synergistaceae bacterium | reverse complement strand
GCATTGCCTTTTCCTATATACATGTCGTCCCTTATCCCGATAACATCGGCCATGAAGGAGATCATGTTGGAAGTCTCCCGGATCGTCTCGCCGTGTGCTATCTGTGACTTGCCCTCATCAAGGTCCTGGACCTCCAGGCCAAGCATGTTGCATGCAGAGGCGAAGCTGAAGCGGGTCCTTGTCGAGTTGTCGCGAAAAAGGGATATCCCGAGTCCGCTGTCAAATATCTTAGGTGAGATGTTGTTTTCCCTGAGGCATCTGAGAGCGTCTGCTACGGTAAAGACAGCGTCAAGTTCGTCCATGGTCTTCTCCCAGGTAAGGAAGAAATCATTTTCGTACATATCTGAAAAATTCAGTTCATTCAGTTTTTTAACAAAGGGATCCATTCTCATATTGTCGATTCCTCCATTGTCATATCTTGGTATCTGTCGGTCATTTATTACTATCGCAGTAGAGTGTCGGCAGTGCGGCATATACGGCCGCGCACTTCACCAGGTCGGCCTTCCATGTTATCTCGTTTGGTGCATGGGCCTGTGCCTCTTTTCCGGGTCCAAATCCGATGCATGGTATCCCGAACCGTCCCATGACAGATACACCGTTTGTTGAAAAGGTCCATTTGTCGACTACAGGTACTCCGAACATTCCACTGTAAGACTGCACCATTGCCTTTGTCGCAGGGTGGTCTTCGGGGATCACCCACGTCGGGAAATAGCATTCCGTTGGATATGTAAGCTCTGTCCAGCTCGGTCTGTCGTATTTGTAAATTGATACTTCTGCGTTGTATTTTTTGACAGAGGGCAAGGCACGTATCTCTTCAAGTGCCATCTCCCAAGTCTCTCCATTGGTCAGCCTGCGGTCGACCGATATGGCGGCCATGTCAGCGACAGCACAGCGTGAGGGAGAGTTGTAGAATATCTCTGATACCGCAAGAGTCCCTTTGCCAAGGAAGGCGTCAAAGCGCAGCTTGTCGTTCAGTGCCTGTACTTCCTTTATGATGTCAGCCATCTTGTAAATGGCGTTATCGCCTCTCTCCGGTGCCGATCCGTGACAGGATACTCCCTTGACCTCGACCCTTATCTCCATTCGTCCGCGCTGCCCGCGGTAGATGTTTCCGTCGGTGGGTTCTGTTATGACAACGAATTCAGGCCTGATGCCGTCCACGTTGAATATATACTGCCAGCAGAGCCCGTCACAGTCTTCTTCCTGAACAGTGCCTGTAACGAGGACCCTGTATGCGTCGGAGAGCAGGCCAAGGTCCTTCATGATCTTAGCTCCATAGACAGAAGATACTATCCCGCCAAGCTGGTCCGAAGCGCCCCTGCCGCCTATCTCTGTTTCGTTTTCATATCCCCTGTAAGGATCAAATTTCCAGTTTGAGAGTTCTCCGAGCCCGACGGTATCAATGTGTGCGTCGTATGCGATCAGGGTCTTCCCCGAGCCCATGTATCCGAGTATGTTTCCCATACCGTCGATGTTTATTTCATCGAATCCGAGGTCTTTCATCTCTTGCTCGATCCGTTTTATCACACACTCTTCCCCGCAGCTTTCACCCGGAATAGCGATAAGGTCGCGAAGAAACTTTGTCATATTTTTTTCATAGCCCTTTGCTGCTTTTTTAATGGCATCAAAATCCATGGATGTACCCCTCCGATGTGGTCATATAAGCTGCTCAAGGGTAAAAAACACCCTAGTGTCACCAATTCAATATAACACAGCCGTATTCTTAGTCAACTGGTATAAAAATACAGCGAAATGCGGCATGGAGCGTGCCGCGTGAAGCGGGCGATTTCATCGCCGTGAAGCCGTAGCGAAGCGATGGTTTTTAAAAAACGGTCAAACGATCGTCAAACGGTTGTTAGGGTGGTCGGAGATAACCTCCGACGGAGAATTTGCAGCCTTTGGCTGCGGAGAACTCGCGACATTTGTCTCTGGAAAATTTGCATCGCTTCGTATCGCGGTGAATTTGCGGCCAACGGCCGCGGAGATTCAAAATCACCGTCATTCCCGAAAGGGACACTCGGGGGCGACGTCAAGGAGTTAGTTTTTTGAGTGCACACGATATCTATTCTGACATAGAGGGACTGTTTGACCACGTTTGACTATTGTTTGACCGCCCCTACGATCGTTTCACCATTGCTTCACGCGGCTGCTTTTGTCGCAGTTTCACCATTGTTATAGCCGCTTCTCCATATATAATATTAGAACATTTCTGTTGTACAGAAATATGAGGGGGGTCATGAAATGAGCGATCGAATGAGACCGGTTTCCTTTGGAAAACTGATGGAGTGGATACTCTCTGAAAAAGAACGCACCGGGAGTATCTTTGGTGTCAGTTCCATTTACAGGCATAAAGGCGGAGCTTTTCCTTTTCTTGAAGAAAAACTTGAAACCCCCTTTGGACCGGCTGCAGGTCCCCATACACAGCTGGCTCAGAATCTAATCTCCGCTTACTCTGCGGGAGCACGTTTCTTTGAACTGAAGACTGTCCAGACTCTGGACGGCGAGGACCTTCCAGTATCAAAGCCCTGTATAGACGCCAGAGACGAATGTTACAACGTCGAATGGTCTACAGAACTGACAGTAGGTAATGCTTATGACGAGTACGTAAAGGCCTGGTTCGCCATCAAGCTGATCTCTGAGGAGTTCCAACTGGGGGCTCCTGATGGCTTTGTCTTCAACATGAGCGTGGGCTATGACCTTCATGGAATAAAATCTCAAAAGATAGACAGGTTCATCGAGGGGCTGAAGGACGCCTCCCGGTCTCCTGTGTGGGATGAATGCAGGAAATGGGCTCTTGCAAACATCACTGATTTTTCAAATATAGATGTGGGATATATAGACAGGATATCCCCAAATATCTGCAGGTCTATAACATTATCGACACTGCACGGCTGTCCGCCCGAAGAGATAGAACGGATAGCAACATACCTTATAAAAGAAAAACATCTGAACACCTATGTCAAGATCAATCCGACCATCCTCGGGTACAAGCTTGTAAGGGAGACCATGGACTCAATAGGGTTCGGATACGTTTCCTTCGGCGACCGCCATTTCAAAGAAGATCTTCAGCTCAAAGACGCAGTACCGATGATAAAACGCCTTCAGGCTGCGGCAGAGAATGCCGGGCTTTCTTTCGGAGTAAAGCTGACAAACACTCTCCCGGTAGATAACCCGGGAGACATCATGTCCGGTGAAGAGATGTACATGTCCGGCAGATCTCTTTTTCCACTTACAGCCAGGACGGCCCGTCTTCTGACAAAGGAATTTGACGGGAAGCTGCGTATATCATGGTCCGGAGGTGCAGATAATACAAATATTTCAGACCTTTTCAATGCCGGCATATGGCCTATAACAATGGCTACGACCCTTTTGAAGCCAGGCGGTTACAACAGGTTCAGGCAGATAGCCGAAACTTTTGCCGGAATGGAAAAGAAGGGATACAAAGGCGTAGATCCGGATCTCCTTGACAGCATGATCCAAAAATCCGGTTCTGATGAATGGTACAGAAAACCTATCAAACACCGGGAGATCTTTGACAAAGAAGATAAATTGCCCATTACTGACTGCTTTGTCGCACCATGCACAGAAGGATGTCCTATACGACAGGATGTGCCGGAATACATCTCCCTCGTCGGGGAGAAAAAGTACAGCGAAGCCTTGGAAGTTATACTGGATAAAAATCCGCTGCCCTTCATAACAGGAACGATCTGCACTCACAGGTGCATGGGATCCTGCACAAGGAACCACTATGAAGAGTCAGTGGCGATAAGGGATGTTAAGCTCAAAGCCGCAGAAGAGGGGTTCAAAACTGTTATTGACAGGATAAGCCCGGCTGAGCATATGACAGAAGCAAGAGCAGCGGTCATAGGCGGAGGACCGGCAGGTCTTGCCGCAGCGTATTTCCTGCAAAGACATGGTATCGGAACCACGATATTTGAACGGGAAAAAGAGCCCGGAGGAATGGTCCGGCATGTGATCCCCGACTTCAGGATAGACAAGAGCGCCATCGAACGGGACATTGAGATCGTAAAGAATACCGGTGCTGAATTCATCCTGGGGACAAACGTCTCTTCCGTAGATGAACTCAGGGAAAAGGGATACAAGTACATTGTAATTGCCGCAGGAGCATGGAAGCACGGGGAACTGGACATAAAGAGTGAAAAAAAGGTCAACGCACTTGATTTCCTTGCCTCGTATAAAAAAGATGAGAAAAAAATACATCTGGGCAGGAATGTGGCCGTTATCGGCGGAGGCAATACGGCAATGGACGCCGCCCGCGCAGCCAAGAGGCTCAAGGGCGTCAAAAAGGTAAGCATAGTATACCGGCGGACAGCCATGTTCATGCCTGCGGAAGAAGAGGAACTCAGACTGGCAATGGAAGACGGTGTGATCTTCAGGGAACTGCTTCAGCCGATCTCGCACAAGGAGGGAAAACTCCTTTGTTCCGTTATGACACTGGGTGAGCGCGATGCATCAGGGCGCAGGTCACCGGTGCCTACCCTGGAGACAGTTATGATCCCGGCAGATACTCTCATAGAGGCTGTTGGGGAAAACGTTGATTCGGATCTCTTTACTGACAATAATATATTTGTGGACCACAAGGGCCGGGCAGTAACGTGCAGAAAAAGCTACGAGACAAACATTAAGGGCGTTTACGTTGCAGGCGACGCAAGATGCGGCCCAAAAACAGTGGTCGAAGCCATAGCCGATGCAAGGCGCGTTGCAGATCATATCGCATTTAGGGAAGGGCTGTGTAAAAGCAATGACCTTGAAAAGAATAAGCGCGACACAGATCGTCTTCGCTTAAAAAAGGGTAACATTATATTTTGTGAGTCTCCTGAAAAAGAATCTGAACGATGCCTTGACTGCGGGGTCCTCTGTGAAAACTGTGTAGACGTCTGTCCGAACAGAGCAAACATCTCTGTCCATGTTGAGGGATCATCCTCAATTCAGGTTATCCACATTGATGACCTTTGCAACGAGTGCGGCAACTGCTCCACGTTTTGTCCCTGGACGGGATCGCCTTATAAAGACAAGTTCACATATTTCTCAAGGGAAAAAGATTTAAACGAAAGTAAAAACAGCGGTTTTTTTGACATGGGAAATGGCAGATTCAAGGTCAGGCTTGAAGGGAAAGTGTTTACATCTTCTCTTGATCCTGCAGAGAAAAAAATGCCGAAGGAAATTGCAGCACTGATAAAAGCAGCTCGGAACAGTATTCCGATCTGAGGGGGCTTGCCTATGTATCAGCTTATTGTTAACGGGAATATCCAAACATCTGAAACAAACAAAAAGCTTATAGATTTTTTAAGGGACGACCTTGATCTGACCTCTGTAAAGAACGGTTGCAAAGAGGGGGCCTGCGGGACATGCATGGTACTTATCGACGGAAGGGCATCCAAGGCCTGTGTGCAGGAGCTGAAAAGTCTTGAGGGCAAAAACATACTCACTGTGGAAGGGCTTAGTCAAAGGGAAAAAGATGTATATTCCTACGCATTTTCGACATCAGGGGCTGTTCAGTGCGGATTCTGTATCCCGGGAATGGTTATAAGTGCCAAGGCCCTTATCGACGAAGTACCGGATCCGACCCTAAAAGAGGTAAAAGAAGCAATAAAAAATAACATATGCCGCTGCACGGGCTACAAGAAGATCGAAGAGGCGATACTGCTGGCCGCCAAAATGTTCAGGGAGAATATCCATGTGCCCATAGAACACTATACAGGGGCAGTCGGAGAGAACATCCCGCGTACGGATGCTGTGTCAAAAATATTAGGAACTGCCCAATATGCTGCTGATATCAAGATTGACGGAATGATATACGGCTCCGCGGTCAGGACAGAATACCCCAGAGCGGTCATCAAATCGATAGATATCTCTGAAGCCCGAAAACTTAACGGAGTTGTAGGGATATTCACGGCAGACGACGTTCCGGGCAAGAAAAAGATAGGGCATCTGGTCAAGGACTGGGATGTAATGATCCCCGTCGGAGGCTGCACAAGATATGTAGGCGATGCCCTTGCCCTTGTAGCGGCCGAGACCCCGGAAATAATGGAGGAAGCCAGGAAACTGATAAGGGTCGAATATGAGGTCTTGAAGCCGATAACATCCCCGAAAGAAGCACTTGCTGAGGGAGCTCCTCTTATACATGAAGACGGAAACATAATGACGCGTGTTGACCTTAAGAGGGGCAAAGCCGACGAGGTCATAAAAAAATCAAAACATGTCGTTACAAACCATTACTCTCTGCCATTTACAGAACATGCATTTCTTGAACCTGAGACGGCGGTGGCTTTGATGGAGGACAGTGGGGTAGTGAGGATCTATTCTGCAGATCAGGGAGTCTACCAGACAATGAAGGAGTGTGCTGAAGTACTCGGGCTGCCGCACGAAAAGGTAAGAGTAACTGCGGCGATCATAGGCGGGGGCTTTGGCGGCAAAGAGGACATGAGTGTCCAGCATCACGCGGCGCTTCTTGCGTACCTGACCAAACGTCCGGTAAAGGTTTCTCTTACGAGGGCTGAGAGCATCAAAGTCCATCCCAAGAGGCACGCAATGGAGATAGAGATGACCACAGCCTGTGATGAGGATGGAAGGCTCACTGCGATGAAAGCGGTGATAGTTTCCGACACAGGTGCTTACGCCTCCCTAGGGGGGCCGGTCCTCCAGAGAGCCTGCACACACGCGGCAGGGCCCTACAATTATCAGAACATCGACATCAGTGGAACTGCTGTATATACGAACAACCCGCCGGCCGGGGCATTCAGGGGATTCGGCGTCACTCAGAGCTGTTTCGCGACAGAATGCAACATAAACCTTCTTGCCGAAAAAGTCGGTCTTTCGCCATGGGAGTTCCGGTACAAAAATGCGATCAGGCCGGGCGATGAACTTCCCAACGGTCAGATAGCGGACGATACTACAGCACTTGAAGAGGCCCTCCTCGCAATTAAAGAGGAATATGACAGGAACCC
>JBFXIQ010000065.1:0-7338 GCA_050175815.1 Synergistaceae bacterium | reverse complement strand
GCTTTTACCTCGGCTATGGTCTGAGCACCCATTCTGGGGACTCCTGGCTGTCCTGCAGATTCTGAAGGTTCTGCGGGCTTAAATCTGAAAGCGCTGTTGGGAACTATTACTACATCCTCTCGTTCCTCCACTATAAGAGAAACATTGGCAGTCATTCCTGGCATCAAAAGTCCTTTGTTGTTTGACACTTTGACTATTACAATATAGGTAACTACATTGTCAGTAGTTGTCGGTGAAAACCTCACCTGAGTAACTGTCCCTTCAAAAGGATCATTGGGGTGAGCGTCTACAGTGAAGGTCGCTTTCTGTCCTTCCCTGACACCTCCGATATCTGCCTCGTCAACATTAACTTCGACCTGCATCTGGCTGAGGTCTTTTGCAATTTCGGCTATGCTCGGTGTCTGATAGCTCGCAGCCACAGTTTGTCCTTTTTCAACGTTTTTCGCGATCACTACCCCATCGACAGGAGAGTATATCTGAGTATATCCAAGATTTATCTTTGCTTTGTTCAGTGTTGCCCGGTACTGAGCTATCTTCGCTCTTGACGCGGCGACCTGAGCCTTCGAGGTCAGGTAAGTTTTCTCATCCGTATCAACATCGGCTTTTGCGATAAGATCTTTTTCAGCCAGTTTCCTTGTCCTGGCAAGGCTCTTTACAGCATTTGACAATACCGCCTCTGAGTTCATCAGATCTGCTTCGGCCGCCATAAGATTTGCCTCTGCCTGGGCAACGTCAGCCTGCTGAGTTGCCGAATCTATTTCGGCAATGAGCTGGCCCTTCTTTACCACGCTGTTGTAATCTATGTATATTTCTTTTACTGTGCCGGATATTTGCGTACCAACATCTACAGTCTCAACTGCATCCAGGGTTCCTGTGGCCTGTATAACCGAACGAAGGTCTGATCTTACAGCTTTTACAGTTTTATACCGGATCTCTTCCGCACCTTTGCTGTAGTGCCAGTAAAGTCCGCCGGAGATCACTATTAAAACCATAACTACAGCCATGATCTTTCCTTTTTGATTTTTTAAAACTTTATTATTCATAAAATTCATTCTTCCAGACCTCCCATGGCCTTTTCAAGATCAAGACGCTTTGCTTTGCATTCATAGAGTGAGAGGATCGTGTTTGTCTGGGCTGACGCATAGCTTTCGACTGCATCTGATATTTCGAGGCTGCTGCCGACACCTGCTTCGTAACGCCCCTCTGCAAGCTCGTATGTCTCTCTGGCTTGCCTTTCGGCTTCAAGTGAGGCATTGAGTGCCTCCTTTGCCTCTGTCAGGGCATGCCAGGCCTTCCTTACTTCCAGAACAACGTCATTGGATGCGCTGCTTAGCTGAGCATTTGCTGTAACAAGGTCAGCCTCTGCGCCCTGGACCCTGCTTCCGGTAAGTCCCCCATCGTATAAAGGAAAGTTAAGCGAAAGTTTTGCATTCCAGCCATTGTCGTCAAAGGGGGCGCTGCCGTATGCATTGTAGCCGGCAGACGCGCTTATCTCTGGGGATAGGCCTTTTTTTTCCAATGCCAGCACAGTTTCGGCATACTCAACCTTTTTACGCTGAGAGGCAAGGTCAGGCCTGTTTGAGACCGCTCTTTCGACAGCTTGATCTATTGGAACGCTCCATTCTTCATATGACAGTACGTCTGCAACATTTTTTATATCCATCATGGGGATCCCCATCGAAGATGCAAGCTGTGCCCTGTATTGCTCAGAGGCTGACGACGCTTTTACGAGCGCAAGCTTTGAATTGGCAAGATCCGCCTCAGCTTTTGTAACTTCAATTTTTGGTTTAGTGCCTACTTCGTAGTATGACTTTGCCCATAAAAGCCTCTTCTGATAATTGTCAAACCTGGCTTTTGCCACTTCATGCTGTCTTATCGCCCTGTTAAGGTTGTAGTAGGCGGACCTGACTCCCGCAATTACTTTGTCCCTGGTATCTGTGTATTCTGCTTCTGCAGCATCCATATTGATCCTTGCACCTTCGATCTTCAGACCTCTTTTGCCCCAGTCATAAACTGACTGTTCAAGCGAGATGGATGCGTTGTACCTTCCTGAATCTGTTGCTGAATCTGTGCTGTCGCTTCTTGTGTATGTGGTGCCTCCCTTTATCTGCGGCCTGCTGTCCGCCGCGCTCTGTCCTACAGCAGCTTTTTTTGAAGCAACTTTGCTCTCTGCTGCGACCATGTCCGGGTGCTTTTCAAGAGCCGTCCTGACGCATGATTCAAGAGTAAGCGTTTCCGCTGCGGCCGCACCCGCAAACAATATCTGGATCAAACATAGTGCTGCAATAATTTTATTTCTCAACAAACCAAGTGCCTCCGATCAAAAACGGTCTTTTTTATCTCAATGGGAGCCTGATTATGAACGTACTCCCTTTACCTTCTCTGCTTTCTGCAGTTACGCTGCCGCCGTGAGCCTCCACTGCAGCTTTTGTTATTGCCAACCCTATTCCCAGTCCCCCGCTTGACCTTGCCCGTGACTTGTCAGTCCTGTAGAAACGTTCAAATATATAGGGAAGATCTTCGGATGAAATTCCGATGCCTGTATCTTTCACTTTGATGTATACTTCCCCGACTGATTTTTCAAGAGAAATACTGGCCTCGCCTCCGCTGTCTGTGTACCTTAGAGCGTTGGAGAGAAGGTTTTCCACTGCCTGCCTTATCTTGTCTCCATCTGCTGCAAACATTACATCCTCTTCAATTTCCCTTTTCAGTTCCACCGACTTTGCGCTGAAAAGAGGATCAAAGGTCATAGCGACCCTTTTTATTTCTTTTGAGAGGTTTATTGATTCAATTACAAGGCCTTTTCCGGCATTCTCTATCGAAGTTAGTTTTTCAATTTCAGAAATCATCCTGGAAAGCCTGTCTATCTCATCAACTGTGAGTTTGACCCTTTCCTTTGTCGGTTCCCATACCCCGTCCTCAAATGCTTCAAGGTGCGATTTGATTATCGTTAGGGGGTTTCTCAGCTCATGAGCAATATCGCTCATAAGCCTTTTACGCAGCTCCTCCTGTTCCTCGAGTCCAAGCCCAAGCCTGTTGATGCTGTCGATCAGCAGCTGGAGCTCAGTTATGTCAGATCTGAGATCATCCTGTACCCTATATTTTCCCCTGCTGATAAGGGAAGCCCTCTTTGAAACATTAAGGACGGGCCTGCTTATTACGTTGGCCATTATGAAAGATATGATCACAGCGATCATAAGCATAAATGCGATCGCGTATACCATGAGAGAATTAAACTTTTTCAGGAATACACCCTCCCTGCTTTCCCTGAAAGGCAGGCAGAGAAAACGTACTTTTCCGACCACTTTGTCCTCGTAAGAGACAGGAATTTCGTTCATTACCAGCTCCGGTGACGTCGCCCTCATAAAGCTCTGGGTTTTGTCATTTTCTTTCATTGGACCGGGGCCCCTCATTGCTCCGTGTCTCATCGAACGTCTGAATTCAGCTATCAGGGTGCCATCCGAATCGTAAAGTGCGGCATGGACCATTGGCCACCTTAGGATATTCCCACTTAACTCTGCAAGCATATTTCTGTCCCAATAGCCGCCTGAGCTGTATATCTCCTCTAAAACCCTGACGGCTTCCTGTTGGTCATCCTTAAGTCTGTCAGAAGAATAAAGGCGAAACTGCCTGTCCAGTAGCTTTGATATCCCGGTGGGGATTACCAACATGCATATGATTATGATCACAACGTACTGAACAAGCATCTGAGTCCTGAGGGAGCGCTTCATTTATTTACTCCGAGACCCTGTAGCCGAAGCCGTGAACTGTTTTGATGTATCCGTTCTCGTGTTCGGGGTCAGAAAGTTTCTTCCGAATATTTTTTATATAGCTGTCGATAGACCTCTCGAAAGCATCGTACTCATAACCAAGCGCATACGTGATCAATTCGTCTCTTGTCCATGTCTTGTCCTGCCTTGATGCCATCTTTGAAAAGATCCTGAATTCATTTTTTGTCAGGGGGATGTCCTCTCCGTTTTTTGTGACTGTGAATCTTGCAGTGTCTATGATCAGATGCTCTCCTACGGTCATCGGCTCTCCGTTCTCCTGATCAAATGCAGCTGTTCCCCTCATGTTTGCCCTTATACGAGCCATAAGTACCCTCGGGCTGAAGGGTTTGATTATGTAGTCGTCAGCTCCGGCATCAAGACCAGCTATGACGTCGTCTTCCCCGCTCTTTGCAGTTACCATAATTATCGGGACAGAAGATGATCTTCTAATCTCCCTGCAGACTGACTCTCCTCTCATTCCGGGAAGCATCAGATCCAGTATCACAAGGTCATATGCCCCCTCTTTGAACATACTTAGAGCTTCGATCCCGTCTGAGGCTATGTCTGCTTCATACCCTTCGCGGTGGATATAGGCTTTTTCAACATCAGCTATGGCTTTTTCATCTTCAACTATAAGGATCTTCACAGCGTCCACCACCGTTATCAACGTTCTTTGTCCATAATTAATATTGATAAAAAATTAGAACAACTTCTGTTTCGACAAGTATAAAGCAAAAAAAGAGCAAAAAGATGACAATTCTACTGGGATCGGCCTAAGCCGACCCCAGTATATTGATTATAATTTTTTACTGCTGTGTAGGGTTGTTTCTGAATCCCAGACCATATCCTCTGCTGTTTCTGAAAGCCTCGGGGTTTTTAAGCATTTCTTCAAGGCGGGCGTTGTCACGATCAGTTTTGATCTTCTGTATTTTTACGTGAAGATCACGGATCTTTGCCTTGTTCGGTACCTCTTTCCGGAGTTCCGTCCTTATTTCATCGTGGAGCTTCCTTATCTCTTCCATCTGTGCTCTGTCCTGCGGAGAGATCTCGCGCTTCGGGCCTCTGCCCTGCGCCCTGAACTTTGATGGGTCCTTCAGTATTTCTTCGAAATGCGCTGCCTCTATCTCACGGTTGAGCTTCTGTATCTTTTCGTGGATATCACGGGCCTTGGCTTTGTTGGGGATATCCTTCTGAAGCTCCGCCCTCAGATCGATATTGAGTTTGGCTCTTTCATCCATCTTTGCTCTTACCTCGGGTGCTGCGTTCTGCCATATCTGCTGTCCGTAGCCCATAGGCATCCCGGCACCGGAACCACATCTTCCTGCCTTGCCATATCCGGGAGCCGCCATTGCGCTTCCTGCAAATACGAGTACCAATATTGCCGCTGCAAGTATTTTCTTTTTCATCTACATCGACCTCCAATTTTATTGTCAGAATCACAGTTTGATGTCCTGTGATGCACAGCTTAACAAGTCTGTATGGAGATTTTATGACTTAAATGTGTGGATTTTATGGGAATATTTTAAGCTCGCCTCCTCTCCGGCAATCTCTTTGACCGTTTTGGAAGACAAAAAACTTCCGCCTAAAGAGCGTTTCTCTCAAGCGGAAGCTTTTTGATCTTGTTGTTTATATTTGGAAAGGGGTGCTTAAATTTTATTCTTTGAAAGCCCTATCTCACGTCCAAGGTCGTAAGCCTTCATGTTGCTCTCAAGAAATTCGGGTTTTCTTGCACCCAGTTTCTGTTTGATTATCTCTCTGGCGGTGTCATCTGAAATAAAATCAGAGATTGCTATGACGACTCCAAGGATCACGACATTTACGGCCCTTTCGTTCCCCAGATTGCCTGCTATCTTCGAAGCTTCGACCGGTATAACTTTGATGTCGTCTCTGGTAGGCGTGTATTTCGCCATGTCACTGTTATAGATCAGCGTCCCGCCTGATTTGACTGACTTTTCATATTTATCGAGTGATGGCTGGTTGAGAGCAACTACCACATCCGGTTTTGTCACAAAGGGCGAACCTATTTCTCTGTCACTCACGGTAACTCCGCAGTTTGCCGTTCCGCCTCTCATCTCCGGTCCGTATGAGGGAAGCCATGTCACATATTTACCCTCTTTAATGGCGCCGTATGCAACGAGCTGCCCCAGGACCATTACACCCTGACCGCCAAAACCTGCGCAAAACAGCGTGCGTGTGTAATTCGACATTTGTCCGGGCCTCCCCTAATCAAAGTCCTTGAATACCCCTAGGGGGTAATAAGGGATCATGTTATTAACAAGCCAGTCGCAAGCGTCAGTCGGTCTCATTCCCCAGTTCGTGGGGCATGTAGATAGAACTTCGACAAAAGAGAAACCTTTATTCTCCATCTGGTTTTTAAAAGCTTTCCTGATAGCCTTTTTAAGTCCGTTCAAATGAGCGGGTTTTGCGGCTGAGACCCTTTCTATGTAACATGGCGAAGCAAGGGATGCAAGCATCTCTGACATTCTGATCGGATAACCTGCCCTTAGGGGGTCTCGTCCGCTCTGGGTCGTAGTGGTCTTCTGTCCCAGCAGTGTGGTTGGAGCCATCTGACCCCCTGTCATGCCATATATTGCATTGTTGACAAAAATTACAGTGATGTTTTCTGACCGGTTGGCGGCATGTACTATCTCGGCCATGCCTATCGAAGCAAGATCTCCGTCTCCCTGATATGTAAAAATAAGCCTGTCCGGCCTGATCCGTTTGAATCCCGTTGCAACTGCGGGTGCCCTGCCGTGCGGAGCTTCGATGAAATCCGTATCAATATACCCGTACATAAGGGCGGCACATCCTACAGGGGCTACTCCGGTCGTGATATCCTGGATATCGAGTTCATCCAGAGTCTCGCATAACATTCTGTGGATTATACCGTGAGTGCAGCCGGGGCAATAATGTGAGTGAACTCCTTCTATCCAGCTTTTAGGTCTCTGGTAAACGATTTTTTCTGCCACTTTCAGTCCCCTCCTTTTCAGGAGAGTTCCGCAAAGATCTTGCGGCACTCTTCTTCTATTTCCTCTACTCCCGGACACATACCGCCTGAACGTCCGTAAAAACTCACCGGAACATTGTATTTGACTCCCCTGCTGACATCTTTTGTCATCTGTCCCCAGTTCATTTCGACATCAAGAATATGTTTGCAGGTAGGGATGAGTGTTTCGAAATCTTTGTACGGGAACGGACTAACCAGGAGCGGCCTAATAAGTCCGACTTTGTAACCCTCGGCCCGGAGGCTGTCGACTGCAGACCTGGCTATCCTTCCGACTGTTCCGAAAGCTGAAATGACTAAGTCAGCATCATCTGTAAGATATTTTTCACAGGCAGTTTCATTCTTTTCTATTTCGTGCCACTTTGCTTCAAGTTTTCTGTTGTGTTCTTCAAGTTCGTCAGGATCAAGGAAGAGGCTTCTGATGATGTTCCTTTTCCCTCCCCTTTCACGCATGTATCCGCAAGCCCATTTTTCCGGATGGGAAAGGTTCTTGCCATGACCTTCAGGTATCTCCACAGCTTCCATTATCTGGCCGATGACTCCGTCGCAAAGCACCATTACCGG
>JBFXIQ010000064.1:0-7360 GCA_050175815.1 Synergistaceae bacterium | reverse complement strand
GTAAACATACGCTTTGGTTTCGCCAGCCCTAAAAACTGCTTATGGCACTCCCATAAATCAAGCAGGTACCCAATAGGCATTAGCCATACTTCATCCTCTGAACGGTTGAGCTGGACAGTACCGTAATATAGAAGCCGAGTGAACAATTCCTCATCGCTCACTCGGCCGGTGTGTTTTTTAAGTCATCCTCACTTTCAACGTTTCTTTTGGTACCCTTGAACATTGCTTCCATGATAGCGTCTTTATATGCTGCCAGTTCCAAGGGAGATGTGAGAAGTTCCACTGTCTCTTCAGTCAGGAGTTCACGCTTATCCTGATTTTTGAGGTTGTGTATCAAAATGCTCTGGTTAGCCAGCAGTGTAATCAGCCATACCACTTCGTCAAGAGCCATCTCGAAGTTCTCGGTTTTCATCAGTTTCGTGCCGAGGTTTTCAAGACCGCCGTACCTTTTTGCAATCTCCTTTGTCGCTTTAGTGGTTAGAATAAGCTGATATTCTTCATCGCCGATTTTGATAATTGCGCTTCTGTCATTATCCTGCATTATTCGCTGCCTCCTCCCACAGCAAATACCGGCTCATAAACTTCCGTATACCAGCCGGTAATAGTTTCAGGCGATACACCGGGATCGTCTTCGCTGACCTCCGCCTTCCAAGGGTGCTTTCCCTGGCCATCTGGTTTGTTACGTCTCATGACTGTCCCTTCAATGGTGGGTGTCGAAAAGGTAATGCTGTCGCCCTTCGTCTGCAGATTTGTCGCCGGGATGCCGAATTTAACCCTGTAAAGCCAAAAATACCTGTACTTGCCGTTAGCTTTCTTGGCTCTAAAGCCGATTGCTACAGGCGCGCCACCATCCTCACTGGCAGAAATCAGCACCTTATTGTCATCAAGGGTGGCTCCCGTCAAAACCTCAGCAGCGTCTACTCCGATATCTGCAACACCAAGAGTCAGTGTGCCGCTTTGAAATTCCTTGACCACTTCTGCCGCCCCGTCATCGGCATAAAGTGTCGCCTCTGCCAGCTCCACAGAAAGTTCTGCCGTAATAGCCTTAGCCAGCGGAACAGGCGTGTCGTATGTCTCTTCTCCGTTTTCATTCTCAGTTATTTTGGCATAATATAACCTGTCCAGTCCGATTGTGGCCATGTTTTTCATTCCTCCTTTACTTCATACTCTTTTGCCACATCAATGGCATAGTGGTGATAGCCGGTATCGTCCTCATGGCCTATATACCGCCTGTCGGTAATGGTAAAGCCTGCTTGAAGCAATGTGTTCACTATTTCGTTTTTACGGGCAGTGTAGTTTCCCTTTATAAATAAAGACAACCTTACCTCCTGGGTTTCTACCTGAGGCCGGTTGTCTGCAAAAACTTCAAATGTATCTGTCATCGGAGTAATGACAAGGTACTCATCTGGCGGTACACCGCTAAATACCCCGGTTTCAATGGGGATACCCAAACCATCTAATAACGAGTTTAATTCTGACAATATGCTCATATACGACCCAGCTCCTGTTCCAGTCTTGACTTCATTACTTCGATGCAGGACTTCCTTGTAGCTGATTTTGCCGGTTTCAAAAAGGGCCTTGGAGGCTGCCCGGACTTGCCATACTCAATAATATTAGCAATCTTCGCATTGCTTACCCCATCCTTCCTTGGTTCAGTAAAGCCGATTTTTATGTTGTGGTTTCCATCCCTGTCCTGTTTGGCAGGAGAGAGTCCCAAAGCATTTACCAATTCACCGGTTGCTCTGGACGGATATTTAGTGCCGCTCCCGATAACTGACTGAAGATTGGACTTCACTTTTGAAAGAACCACTTCCCCGCCTGCTTCCAGCACCTTAGGTATGATTTCGTCTGTTCTTTCTCCAAGTCTGGATAACTTGAGCAAGAACTCTTCCGGCATTTTAACTTCCACCTTAGCCACGTTGCAGCCCCTCCTTTTATGCTTTGCTTGATTTCACCTTTTCCGCAAGCACCTCAATATACATTCCACGTCCTTTTACGTCCTCAACACTGATAATGTTGTACCTGCCATCGCTGCAAACGAGTACAAGATCTGTGGTAACTTCCAGGTTAGGTATCTTACGGAAGCGGAACAGGGCAGACGCCTGCGAAAACGCCGCCCTGTTTGCCCATTTTTCACTGCCATGCCTATCTTCCTTGTATGCCCTTACCGAAGCAAGAATGACATCACCTTTTTCAGTAAAACCCTCACTATCCTTAACCGGCTTGACTGAGATAATGTCCACGAAAGTTTTCATTTTCCCAAGGCCCATATTTACACCTTCCAATCCCGGTCAAGCCGCAGCAATAGATTAACTGTATTCCATACCTGCTGTCCTGCCTGCACACTATCCCCAAAAAAGCCAGCCGTCGAGCCATCCCTGCTTTCATAAAAATGGCTCGACAGCATAATGACAGCCTGCTCAGTAGTAGGCGGCATGGGGTTTTCGGCATAATATCCTTCCGGCTTTTTCTGGTAACTTTCCGCATAGGCCACTGCGGCTTTGATATACTCTTGTAAAAGTGCGTCATCTTCGCTGTGCTGCAATATGAGGTTTGCTTTAACCTTCTCCAAAAGTTCCATGCCGCAGCACCTCCGTTTTCATTAAGCTGATTTCTGCTGCAGTATCTTGACTGCTTCAGACAGTACCAGCTTGCCATCTACACGCTGGGTTGCCATGAATCCAACTTGTCCGGTCGCAGCATACAACTCATTAAGCCGCTTAAAAACCCTGCCTTGACGGTCTGCCACCCAGTAATAAGAAAAATCGCCGAATACAATCGTTTTTGCTCCGGCGGCAATGGCTGGCATAAATGCAGAAGTTTTAACTGGACGATTGAGGATAGTATCCGGTGTTCCAGCAGTTACAGAAGGCTGCCAGAGATACTGACCGTTGTTGTCTTTGAGCTTCCTTATAGCTTTAATTGTCGAATCATTCATAATGAATACAGCGTTCCTGCGGTACGGAGACTTTAGGCTGTAGAACAAGTCCATGATCTCGTCAAGGGTAATGGCTGTTGCACTCGCCGCAGTTACTCCTATCTCGCCACCGCCGTTATCTGCCAAGATACCGGTTGGCTTGCCAGATCCGTCACCGATAAAAAATGCTTCCTCCTCTTTTGCTCCGATTCGGCGGGCGAATTCTTTGGCTATATACTGTTCAAGGTTAAATACACTATCGTTTAACAATTCCTCTGACACCTTGATCATAGTAGCCAGCTTATATGCGCCGATGGATACCTGTGCAAAGGAGTCATCGCTTTCGGGAATCTGGCCTTCCTCATCCACCCAGGATGCAGTACCCTTGCTTGCCACCACAGGAATTTTCTTGTCACCGCTGGACGTGGTAATAACATTGGCAATCTGCCTAAAGATATTCTCCTCCTCCAGTGCTTCCACAAGAGTACGCTCAAAGTCGTCGGGAACAAGATATCCACCTTCGGTGTCCTCTCCAATCTGCAGCGCGTTGTGTACGTCATATTTGCGCCTGCCGCGCATCATGTTCCAGAAAGACTGCCTGTACTCATCGCTGGCACGTCCGGTTTTTTCATTGTTGCCAGATATGGAAGTGGGTTTGTCTGTAATAGGAATATTCAACGGTTTTGACAGTTCCAAATCTATGGCAGCCTGACGCTCAAGACGCTCTATTTCTTTGCCCAGCGCAATAACGTC
Source organism: Synergistaceae bacterium (assembly GCA_050175815.1). Taxonomy (GTDB): domain Bacteria; phylum Synergistota; class Synergistia; order Synergistales; family Synergistaceae; genus Caenicola. The sequence goes on along the minus strand of JBFXIQ010000064.1, from coordinate 3,690 downwards.
GGCTTCCATTTTTTCATAAGTCGCGGTATCCTCCGGTGAAAGCAGTCCGTCGTTCCCGCGTTTGCTGTCGAGGAAAGCTTTAGCAGCTTCCCATACTTTAGCGCGTTTTTCACGCAGTTCCAGTATTTTGCTCATAATCAAATCCTCCTTAAGGTTTTAATAAAAAAAGCCGCTTTTCAAGCGACTCAATTGGTGTTCCTTTTGGTTTTTCTTTTGGTTTAAGCTTTTGCAGGATGGAATTTGTTACTGCCTGCCTGCTGAAGATCATTCCTCCTGATACTTCAAATTCGGATGGGAATGATTCATCCTCCATAAACAAGATTCCATCGGCAAAGCCAAGTTCCACCGCTTTTCTTGCGTTAAACCAGCTTTCTGCATCCATTAGGTGCGATATTTTTGCCCTGGAAAGTCCGGTTTTCAGCTCATAAGCGTTGATGATGGATTCCTTTATTTCTTCCAGCATTGCGATAGCTTTCTCCATTTCTTCTGTATCACCGATGGCTATTGTCATAGGGTTGTGAATCATCATCATGCTGACTGGTGACATAAAGACGTCACCTCCGGCCATAGCTATGACCGAAGCGGCGCTGGCTGCAATACCGTCAATCTTTACCGTCACTTTGCCTTTGTAATCCATAAGCATGTTGTAAATTTGATTAGCTGCAAATATATCTCCGCCAGGGCTGTTGATCCAGATCGTTATATCACCCTCTCCGGACAACAGCTCTGATTTGAACTGTTTGGGAGTTACTTCGTCTCCCAGCCAGCTTTCTTCAGCTATTGGGCCGTCAATATATAATGTCCGGCTGCCATCATCGTTTTGTATCCAGTTCCAGAAGCGGCGAACCGGTTTTGGTTTTTGTGATTTGTTCAACTTTTGATCCCTCCGTTTTAGCATTGTTTTTGCCTGCAAAGGCACCTGCATCGGCAAGCCTGGTCATGTTACCGTTAACAAGATACAGATCTCCACCCAACTCCGCCGGAATCCGGTTCATGTCCTCAAGCTCGCGGATATCGTTAGCAGACATCCAGCCGTTCTGGCGAGCTACAGCATAACCATTCATGCGGCTTGCATAATCACCGCGCAGAAGGCCATCTACATTGAATTTGACAAAGTATGCCCGCTTCTCTGATGGTAAAAGCAGCGCTTTTTGGAGAGCCTGTTCCCAACGCACCACCCACGGGTCAAGCGTGTATTTAACAAATTCCAGAGATTGCTGTTCGATGTTTGAAAAGCTTGACTTTTCAAGATCTCCAACCATATGGGGAGGTACTCGGAATATCCGAGCAATTTCATTTATCTGAAACTTTCTTGTCTCTAAAAACTGTGCCTGTTCGGGTGGAATGCCGATTGGTTGAAACTTCATTCCCTCTTCCAGAACTGCAATGCGATGAGCATTGGCACTTCCTTGATAAACAGCGTTCCAGCTTTCCCGCACCTTTGCCGGATCCTTTAATACGCCGGGATGTTCCAGAACGCCACCCGGATTTGCTCCGTTGGCAAAAAAGGATGCACCATACTCCTCACAGGCAATAGCCATGCCTATGGCGTTCTTGGCCATAGCAATAGGGGAGTATCCGATCAGTCCGTCAAAACCGAGTCCCGGGATGTGAAGAACCTCATCACTTCGTAGGTATATAAGGCCTGCTTTTGGATTAACCCTGCTCTCATCGCTGTCGCGCCGATAAGTGTAAAACAGTTCTCCGTTTGGAGCCCTGTCTACCGTCATTTTGTTTGGCAAAAGTGGATAAAGCGCCAGCACTCGTCCGGAACCGTCCCTAATAATTTGAGCGTAAGCATTTCCCCATAAAAGAAGATGACTCATCAGTGTTTCTCGGAACACGAATGAAGTCATCTCAGGGTTTGGTTCGTCATGGAGTAAATAATAGAGCGGGTGGGTCAACGCTTTTTCTTTGCCACCGTCTTCTTTATAGCGGTACACATGAAGCGGAAGCCCGGCGATGGCTTCTGCAAGTATCCTTACACAGGCATACACTGCAGTTGTCTGCATAGCAGTCCGCTCATTGACAGCTTTTCCGCTGGATGTGCCGCCGAAGAAAAAGCTATATGCATTACCGAACAGGCTGTTTTTCGGCTTATCCCTTGCTTTGAACAAACGGGAAAATACACTCATATAATCAACAGCCCCCTTTCATCATAAATTGATCCGTTGCGTTCATCCCCGTCATGCCTTAACGCGCGGTCAAGCGCCATAATTAACGCTACCGCACCATCTATTCTCTCGGTGGATTTTTCTTTATCCGGCTTAATGTTTCCGGCGGGATCGGTTTTGACATAGATATTGTCCATCATCCACCGCAGTACTGGATTACCACCATGGGCGATGCGTTCTTCCAATGTCAGCTTCATCAACTCTTTTGTAGGCGGCGACATATCCTTGAAACCCTGACCGAATGGAACAACCGTAAACCCCAAAGCCTCGAGGTTTTGCGTCATCTGAATTGCGCCCCAGCGGTCAAAGGCTATTTCCTTAATGTTATATTTCATTCCGAGTTCCTCAATAAAGGTTTCGATAAAGCCATAATGCACGACGTTACCCTCAGTGGTATATAAAAAGCCTTGCCTCTCCCAGACATCATAAGGCACATGATCTCTCCGCACACGCTGATCAATATTCTCCTCCGGTATCCAGAAAAAAGGTAGAATCTGATATTTATCAGATTCATCAAGCGGTGGAAACACCAGCACAAAGGCGGTAATATCGGTAGTAGATGACAGGTCAAGTCCTCCGTAACAGGTTCTGCCGCGCAATTTTTCTGCATCAACAGGAAACGCACACTTATCCCATTTATCCATTGGCATCCAGCGCACCGATTGTTTCACCCACTGATTTAAGCGGAGCTGACGGAATAAATTTTCCTCTGCAGGATTTTGCTTGGCATTTTCACAAGCCACCCTCAATTTTTCGATGTCGACTGTAATGCCCAGTGACGGGTTAACCTTTCTCCATACCTTTTCACTTGTCCAGTCATCGGTATCGGCTGCGCTGTAGATAACAGGGTAGAAAGTCGGATCTATCTTACGCCCTTGAAGAATATCCTCAGCCTTTTGATGTACTTCCCAGCAGATGGAATTGCGGTCTGTGCCAGCAGTTGTGATCAGGAAAAACAGCGGTTGTTTTCTTGCATCGCCAGATCCGTGAAGCATTACATCATAAAGATCCCTGTTTGGCTGAGCATGAAGTTCGTCAAATACCACACCATGGACGTTTAGGCCATGTTTTGTATATGCCTCCGCTGAAAGCACCTGATAAAAACTGCCTAACGGTTTATAAACCAGCCGCTTCTGTGACAGCATTGGTTTAATTCGAGATTTTAATGCCGGACACTGTTCCACCATATCTACTGCAACATCGAAAACAATGGATGCCTGCTGACGATCAGACGCACATCCATAAACCTCGCCACCATGCTCGAAATCACCACAGGTAAGATATAAAGCAATTGCCGCTGCAAGTTCGCTCTTACCCTGCTTTTTTGGAATTTCTATATAGGCAGTGTTAAACTGCCTGTATCCGTTAGGTTTCAAGATTCCGAATATATCCCGGACAATCTGTTCCTGCCAGTCAATTAATTCAAAAGGCATTCCATACCATTCACCCTTGGTATGCTTCAGGCAGTTTATAAAAGTAACAGCGGCATCCGCCGCTTCCTTGTCATATCGAGAAC
>JBFXIQ010000063.1:0-7479 GCA_050175815.1 Synergistaceae bacterium | reverse complement strand
TGTACGCAGCCATGCTCTTTTTTGTTGGCATGTGCGGCCTGTGGGACAATATGCTGGAGACGATAAGCATGGTAATAGTGGCTGTCTTCCTCTCCGTTATCATGGGCTTCCCGTTGGGGATCATAGTAGCAATGAGCAAAAGGACTTCCGCCATCGTGAGGCCGATACTGGACCTTATGCAGACCATGCCTGCCTTCGTCTACCTTGTCCCCGCGGTCATACTCTTCAGCCCCGGGAAGACCCCGGCTCTGATAGCAACAACTATATACGCAGTTGTACCCATGGTAAGGATGACGAATCTGGGGATAGTCCACGTGGACAAAGAGATGGTGGAGGCCGCTTCGTCATTTGGATCGACAAAAATACAGCTTCTTGCCAAAGTACAGATCCCGCAGGCATTGCCTTCGATCATGGCCGGCATCAACCAGACGATCATGATGGCGATGTCTATGGTGGTTACGTGTGCCCTGATAGGAGCTAACGGCCTCGGAATGGAAATATTGCTTGCGACGAACAGGACTGAGATGGGCAAAGCTCTTATGCCCGGCATAGCAATAGTGATAATTGCGATCATACTTGACCGCCTGACCCAGGGCATGGTAAAGAAAGAGGCTGTGTCTGAATGATAAATGAAGATTACATTGCAGAAGCAAAAAATGTTGTAAAAATATACGGCAAAAACAAGTCAGAAGCGGCCAAGATGATGGCCGAAGGCCTCGACAAGGATGAAGTTTACCGAAAAACAGGGGCAGCGGTCGCGCTCTGGGACGTTTCCTTCAAGGTCAGAAGAAAAGAGATATTCGTCATAATCGGACTATCCGGTTCCGGCAAATCTACCATAATAAGATGCTTCAACCAGCTTTTGAAACCGACTTCCGGAACGATCCTCTTTGAGGGGCAGAATGTTGAAAAACTCAAAGGCAAAGAGCTTTTGAGCCTCAGGCGTGACAAAGTATCGATGGTATTTCAGAATTTCGGCCTGCTGACACACAGAAGTGTGATAGACAATGTCGCCTACGGACTTGAGGTCAGGGGCATACCAAAAAATGAACGCTTTGAAAAGGCGCAGGATTTCATCAAAATGGTAGGTCTTGAAGGGTGGGAAGACAAACCGATAGCCACTCTTTCAGGCGGGATGAAGCAGAGGGTCGGGATCGCGAGGGCCCTTGTAAATTCCCCTGACATGCTGCTGATGGATGAACCCTTCTCAGCCCTGGACCCCCTTGTTAGGAGGGAGATGCAGTTTGAGCTCCTCTCTATCCAGAGAAAACTCGAGAAGACTATCATTTTTATAACGCACGACATTAACGAGGCTTTTAAGCTGGGAGACAGGGTTGCAATAATGCACAACGGCAGGATAATTCAATCCGGGACACCAGAAGAGATGTCAACTAATCCCGCCGATGACTATGTGCGAAACTTTATTGAGGGTGCAGATATGAGCATGGTACTGAGGGTAAAGCATGTCATGTTCAGGCCTCAGTGCATAGTCAGGGAGAATGTTTCGCCGGCAAATGCCGTTATGGAGATGAGAGAAAATCAGGTCTCAAGTGCATACGCAGTGGGCGACGACATGACGTTTATGGGAGTGGTAACTCTTGACGATGCGATAAGGGCAAGACAGAAAAAGCTTCCGCTCTTCTCCGTTCTTACAAAGAATATTCCTGTGACAGGTGAGGAAGTACTGATCAAAGACATAATACAAAAAGCAGCAGAGGCAAGGTTTCCTATTGCAGTGGTCGGAAACAGAGGAAAACTCAAAGGCATCGTGAGCAGGGCTTCGGTGCTCTCTTCTCTTGCCTGATCTTTTTCAGAAAAAGCAGAAAACTTAGTGTGTCAAATATGCCAGACTGGTATGTTTGACACACTAAGTTTTTTTAACTTCCATTCTCAGAGAGATGCCATAGGTATAGAGAGGCAATAGTTCCGTATGGGGAATATCTCTTTCTGTATTTTTCAAAGGTTCCCCTCTCAAGATCTTTCAGACCGTAAAGCGACATCATACCTTTTCTGATGGCAAAATCTTTGTAGCTTAATATGTCCATCCTTCCAAGTGAAAAGATAAGGAACATCTCAGCAGTCCAGTCCCCTATTCCCCTTATCGAAGTCAGCTGCGAGGCGACATATTCGTCCGGCAGACCGGCAAGCCCCTCGATGTCAAGTGCGCCGGAAAGGACAGCTTCACTCAGTCCCTTTATATACTGCGCCTTTTTCATTGATATACCTACGGACTTGATCTCTTCATCGGGAAGGAATGCTGTCTTTTCCGGGGTAACTATCCCAAATTTTTGAGTTATCCTCATCCTCACAGTTTCCGCAGCCCTGTTGGATATCTGCTGCGTTGCAATATAGCCTACCAGTGAGTCAAAGAGGTCTTCGCTCACTTCACATTTCAGATATCCCGTGCTTTCGATCAGCTTTCCAAGTTTTTTATCTTTCCGGGAGAGAGATAAAAGCTCCCTTTCCCCGTATTCAAGAATGGGCATTTTTTCTTTCCAGTTCCAGCAAAAATACTTTTATATCCAGGCCTCCGCCATATCCTACGAGTTTGCCGTCCGTTCCTATGATCCGGTGGCAGGGGATGATTATGGCGATCGGATTTCTGTTGTTTGCCATCCCTACAGCCCTGAAGCCTTTTGGGCTTCCCGCCGCCCGGGCAATATCCCCATAGCTTCGGGTCTCTCCGTAAGGTACCTGCAGCAGGACCTTCCAGCATCTCATCTGAAAATCTGTTCCTACGGGCGCAAGGGGAAGATCAAATACCTTACGTGTACCCTCAAAATATTCCCTCAGCTGCTCCGCCGCTTTCCTGTGAAGAGGAGTTTCCTCCCGGATGTACTCTGACGGAGGTAAGAAAGACTTCGCAAAATGGACATCGGTTATGCTCTCTGATTCCGTCCCGATCTCAATTTTCCCCACGCCGTTGTAAGTGTAGCTGTAAAAAGATTTCATCTGCTTTGGGCCCCCCTTGCCGTGCTCTTTTAAGCTACTTATACTATACTTGCTTATAGGCTAAAATTATAGTTGCTCTGTATCATCTCATAAAGAGACCGGAGGAATGTTGATGAAGATCTTTGTTTCTGGCGCATCGGGCAACGTAGGCAAAACCCTTGTGAGAACCATGCAGCATATTGAATGGGCAGAACTCGTCGGTGGATGGTGCAAGGAGACCGGAGAGGACCTCGGGGAAATTGCCGGGATAGGGCCTATTGGAATAATTGCCACCAACGATCTGAGAGCAGGGATCGAAGCCTCAAAGCCTGACATTGTAATTGATTTTTCTGCAACGCCCGTGCTGCCCGGGAACCTAAAGCTCTACGCAGATAAAGGGCTAAATGCCGTGATCGGCACGACGGGACTGACGGACGACGACCTTGCGCCGTTCATAAAAGAAGTGAAAGAAAAGGGGCTTCGCTGGTCTGTGATACCAAATTACGGCCTTGGGATAAGCCTTGTAAGGGATTTTATCAAAAAAGTACGCGGGTATTATCCCTACGTGAGCATAATTGACCGCCATTTCCCCGGAATGGCCAACGCTCCGAGCGGAACTGCTGCAAGCCTCGCAAAGGCCGCTTCCGGAGAACAGGGACCTGTTGAAAGCAAAGAAGTCTATCCCGGAGTACTGGGTGCCACTATATCCGACGTCCCGGTCCTTTCACAGCGACTTCCATGGCCGGGACCGTACTCCGAACATGAGGTTCTTCTCGGGAGAAATGACGAAATAATTAGGATCTCTGTTCAGGACCACACAAGTGATATATATATGGATGGTGTCTTCCTGACGGTCGAAAAGCTTCCTAAAATGGCACCGGGAACGTTTATACGCGAACTGTCAGAGATCATCGAAGCCAGCTGAGGTGTTCGGAACCATCAATAAGCAAAGAACACGATACGGTCAATGATGATGCCTGTATAATTGACCCAAAATCCATATTGAAAAGGTGATCCCATGCATCGTCTGCTTATACTTGCACTGGTGCTTTTTTCCCTGATGGCCCCCGCTGGTTCCTGGTCATCTGATGCCGTTGAATTCAGTGCGCTTATTATTGAGAAGGACAACGGCGTCGAGCAGAGGGGAAAGATCTTCGTAGCGGAAAATATGTCGCGATACGAACTCGAGGGAAGTAACGAGATCGTAGTGACCAGGCACGATAAAAAGGTCATATGGCTGATATTCCCAAAGCTGAGAAAGTACGTTGAACAGCCATACCTTGGCGAACCAAAACAAAATTACGCCGGTGCCCATGAAGCGGACACAGGCGATCTCTCGAAGGAATTTATCGAGCATGAGATGGTAGACAGCTATCGACTCAAAAAATATCTTGTCACAGTAAAATACAACAAAGGAAAGAGCAAAGACCAGTATCATGAATGGTACAGAGACAATTTCCCTGTGCCTGTAAAGACACAGTCCCTAGACGGAATGACATCTTACGAATACGTGAACATCAAGCTGGGCAGGCCGCCTGCAGAGTTTTTTTCTGAGCCGAGGGGATACAAAAAGATAACGGTGGAGGAACTTGCTGAAATAGAAGAAAGCAACAGCGTTCAGCCCTGATAAAATACCAGAAAGAGGGAGCGGGCATCTGCCTGCTCCCCCTTTCTGGTATTCTTAAAGCTGTTATTACCGGACAGCCTTTCTAAGGTCGTCAAGTTCACCGCCTCTTCTTACCGCTATGATCTCGGCAAGGATAGAGACTGCGATCTCTTCCGGAGTCTCTGCTTTTATGGGAAGTCCTATCGGCTGGTGTATACGGTCGAGATGTTCCTGCGAGACACCTCTTGCAACAAGCATCTTCCTAACCGCCGCTATCTTTGAGCGCGAACCTATCATTCCATAATATGCCCCGGGCTTTTTGTCCGTTATCGCCACAGCCTCTGCATCCAGGGCATGTCCACGGGTCACTATGACTACATAGCTCCTCTCATGGAGGGTTATCCCTTTGTTGAAAATGTCTTCGATAGGACAGACGACAGTACGCGCGCAGGGGATATTCTCGCTGTTAGCGTACTCTTCCCTCTCGTCCCATACTGTGACCCTGAGTCCTGCAAAAGCCCCGACCTCGGCAACAGCCTTTCCCACATGTCCTGCACCAAGGATCACAAGTTCATCTTCTCTTCCTATCACTTCCATATAGATCGTTGCTGAGCCTCCGCAGAGCATTCCGTCCTTCTCTGTAAGCTCCTTCTTCCATACGAGCACGGTATCACCTGAAGCTAGAAGCTCTCTGGCTTTTTTGATCGTTTCAAATTCTAAGAGTCCCCCGCCGACAGTACCGCTGATGCTGCCATCCTTATGCACCCACATGGAAGCACCTTTGCTCCTGGGGGTCGATCCGGATTCCTCAGTAACTGTGCAAAGCACACCGTAGTCACCGGCTTCTACTTCACTGTTTATGAGGGCCAATAGTTCCCTGTTCATATTTCAGGCTCCTTTACTTTAAAAATTCTGTTAAAAATCTGAAAGAAGCATTCCCATTTCAGACGCCATATCCGTCAGCTGCCTGCTGCAAAAGAGCAGGAAGGATACCGGCAGGTCGGACAGTGTTCGCAAAGTCCTCCCACGCCCCACCTTCGGACAAGGTCTCCGGGCTCTATGCCTGCAAATACAAAGGGCAGCAGTTTATCCAGCGCTGTTCTCTCATCAAAGGCGACACAGGCAGGTGCACCTATGACAGCCACATCTTCTCCGTCAACAGGTGACTTCGCATAACCAAGCATAAGCATCGCACCCGGCAGGGCGGGAGATCCCTGGAATGAGATTTTCCTGCAGACAGAACGGATAGCCCCGGGTGTCCTGTCGTCGGCGTCGACGCTCATTCCCCCGGTGCAAATTATAACCTTGGCTCCCTCATCGAGAAATTTCTTTATCGCTTCCGCTATCTGCTCAAGCGAATCAGTGCAGAACGTCTGTCCTATAACACTGCCGCTGAGCCTGCTGAGCTTCTCGTCAAGCTTTGGCCTGAAAGCGTCCTCTACCCTTTTGTCAACGATCTCTTTGCCAGTTGTGACGACAGCAACTTTGAGATCCCTGAAGGGAAGCACAGCAAAAGGACGGCTTCCTCTAACCGCCGCGACGGCACGTTCGACCCTGTAGTCTTCCATTACAAGGGGTCTTATGCGAAAACCCGCGACCGTCTGTCCTTTGAGTACAGGGCGGTGAGGCGCCAACGCAGAAAGCACCCAGTCGGGATCCTGATTTACCCTGTTGACTGTCTCAGCAAGGTACCATAGTATGCCTGAGCTTGTCGCGATCAGGTTACAGCGTCCCTCTTCAGGGGGCGTGATCCTTAAGTTCTCCCCACAGAGCACCTCCGCAAGCTGCATAGCAGCGTCATCTTCATGGACTTCCCCGGGAGACATCTCCATCACGGAGAGGTTTTCCCTTCCCATGTCCTTCAGTGTCGGGATATCTTCTTCCGTAATGACCTGGCCTTTTTTGAAACGGGCGGATTTAATGTGGTTAACAGCGTCTATCTGTGTAAGGTCATGTGCAAGAGGCCTGCCAATGGCTCCTTCAAGCGGGATCACTGTTATTTTCATGTTTAATCGGCCTCCGTTTCAGGGCTGCATTCACTGCAGCACCCATATACAACAAGCTGTTTGCCCTCAACGGTCATGCCCTCCGGGACCTCGACCCGGGGAAGCCGCTGATCTGTAAGACAAAACATTTTTCCGCAATGAAGGCAAAGAAAATGCGGGTGATCTCCCGGACAGCCCTTTGACTCGGGGTCATGAGCGCAGAAGCGCCATACCCCGTCCAGCCCCTGGACCTGGTGTACTATGCCCGCGGCTTTAAGGGTCTGCAGAGTCCTGTACAGCGTGACCTTATCAAGCGATTCGACAAGGGTAGAGGATATTTCGCTATGAGACAGAGGGGAGCCTTTTTCCACCAAAAGACTCAGAATGAGTTTTCTCTGATGTGTGGCTCTCAGTTTTGCGACGCTAAGTATTTTTTCAACGTTCAAAAAAACCACCCCTTGGATAATAAACGCAACCAATTTGCATTTTAATGCATTCCATCTGAGCCTGCAAGGTTTTTCTGCAACCACATCTGATCTAAAACATATTACTTTCGTATTTTTCATAAAAAAACAAAATTTATTTTAGTTTGCTTTCTGCAAATTGATCGTTGATTAACCTTGAATTCATTATAAAAATAATTATAATATTAATCATATGCGCACATTGGCATTGTTTTTTAAAATATTATCAATAACTTTGACCTGCAGATATTCTTTTTTTAACAAATAAATGGTTGACATTTATCATATATGGCCGTATTATGTCGCCCATTACGTTAGGGCGTAGCACCCGGCGGACAGGCCAAAACCTCGAAAGGTGGGACATAAAATGCGAATAGACAGTTTGATCCGTGACATATTTAGTCTGGTTCTCGTACTAGTACTTCTTATTAGCAGTGGGTCCCCCGAGGTGGCCGACGCTTAAACGTCGTGTTACTTTCGGACCGGGACCCTT
>JBFXIQ010000062.1:2921-7782 GCA_050175815.1 Synergistaceae bacterium | reverse complement strand
ATAGATCTTGGTGACGTGGATCTTATCTGCTATCCGCATTCAGGCTGCAGCAGGGATCCGAAGGGACTTCTTGAAATGGCGGCGTCTCAGATGGCTTTCTGGAAGGATATTATTTCAGCACTTCCTGCTGGTGCAGGAACGGAAGATGGAGTCAAGGCGCTGCTTAAACATGATCCGGCGCTTGCGCAGATCGACAGGCTTTCCGAAAAGGACAGGGAAAGGGAAGCCTTTTTCCTTCGCCAAAGCGTTGATGGGTATCTTGGCTATGTCAGAAGAAATGCCAACAGTTGAAACTTATTACAATATTTCAGAGAAGGAAGAGCGGCTTTCTGAGCTCTATAAAGAGGGCGGAGACAAAACTGTTTTTATAGTCCCGTCAGGGCTTGATAAAGACGCGATCCTGAGCCTCATTTCCCGCAGGGGTTCATTTTTCGGTGCCAGACCGGTCATATGGACATGGAGCGATCTCTACAAAGAGGTTTCCCAGGCCTCTCAGAACGGGCCAAAGCGTGTGATAGATCCGCCGGACCATGACCTGATCATTTCTTACATACTGTCAATATTTCGGGAAGAAGAATCGGATCTCAGAAAAGATCTGCCCGAAGGAGTCTTTCACAGCGGATTTTCCGAGGTGCTCGGGAATAACATAAGAGAACTGCTGACAGAGGATATAACCCCGGATGAACTGAGGGTGAGGCTCTTCAATGAAGATGGTCCGCCGGAAGCATCTCCCGGATACATACTTTTACGGCTCTACTCTGACTATCTTGCATATCTTAAAGAAAATGAAATAGCGGACAGCGCACAGATAGCTGCGCTGACCGGAGAATGTTTATGCAGTGAAGCATCTGTTAAGGCTGTTTCAGGTCTGACATTTGTCCTGGTAGGCTTCCTAACTTTCACAGGCAGTCAGTCTATGCTTATAAAAAAACTTCGCAAAGTTGCCAAAACTAAATTTTTACTGCCCGAAACAGGACTTGACGGATTGCATGATTCTATCGTACAGGTCGGAGCGGAGTACGGGGAGAGACCTAAGTGGGATTCTGCTGTATTTGAGCTCAAAGCGGGAGATTTCCAGCTGCAGTTTGATGCCATTGCAAGAGAGACAGCGCTCTGGGCTCATGGCAAGGGCGCTTTTACTGTGCTGGGGGATATCGATGATTTCGGCGATATTGGAATAATGGTGACCACTCAGCACCTTTCCCTGATCGAAAATTCTCTTCAGAGATATAAGATCCCTTTTAATGTCCAGGTAAGGGGAACTGTTGCCGATACATTGATCGGAGAATTGCCCAAAATGATCTGGAATGCATTCGCTTCCGGCTGGGAGAGTGAGAAAACGGCATTCCTTCTTGCAAGTCCTCTTTTAAGATCTTCCTGTTTTGATCTCGCTTCATCCCTATCGGCTTTTCCTGAGGGGAGCAGAGCCTGGAAGACTCTTCTGAGGGGTAAGTCGCTGCAGACTTTTGTTGCCATGGAAAAGCTCTGCAGAGAGTTTGATGAAGGGGGTACTCCTCCTGTGATACTTAAGATCTGGCTTGATTTTATCAATGGCCTTGATCTACAGAATGCATTAGGCAGTCTTATTGAAAATATTCCGAGTCTGGACGAAATTTTGAAAGACATTTCATCTTCGGTCAAAGAGCTTGAGAAAAAGATAGAAATACTTGAAGACATAAGCAAGGACATAGGTCCTGCTTCGAGGGTACATCTGAAAGGCTCAGATGCAGTCAGCTACATTTCTGACTGGGGGCATAGCGCCACTCTTCCGATACGATTGCCGCAAAGCCGTTCCCTGACCGTATACGCGGGTATTCCACCCGTCCTTACAACACACAGGTACTGGATAATGACTGATGCCGACTACAACACATGGCCCGGAAAACTCAGGGAATCCCCTCTTTTTGATAATGAAAGCAAAAACAGATTCAATAATAATTGCCCTGTTGATGAGGGTGCCGGAAGGGATAACTCCCATATTCCCGAACTGCACGAGGAAAGGGAGCAGAAGGAGGCCCTCTTCAGAAGGCTTATAGCAACTTCTCTTAAAGGGACGGTAATATCCCGTTCTCTTACGGATCATAGCGGACGTCCCCTTGGAGGGTCTCAGTTTATAGATCCTCTTTTTATTCCTCAAAAGGGACCGGGCAAATGGAAAAGTGTCGGAAGCATAGAATACAAGCCATCGGATACAATGCCCTCTGACGGATCGTTGTGGTTTTCCGGTGCTGAGATCCCTCTTTCCGCTGAAAAAAAAGACAGGGGAGTTTTTCCAAGGAGCGGAGAAGGGGCAGCCTCCGATGTTCTTACCGTATCGTTGAGCAATATTGATGAATGGACGGAATGCCCATACAGATACTGGTGCAGGAACAACATAAAACTTAAGGATCACGACAGGAAGCTTTTTGACTCGCTTAGGGCAGGATCTCTTCTGCATGCCGTATGGGAGCGTTCGTGGAGGGAGTACCTTTCATCTCCGCGAAGCTTTGCTCTGCTTTCAAAAAATCAGTGGAACAAAGCGGCATCTGACTATTATCCCGAACTGCTGACCGATCCAAGGCTTGAAAGACATGCCGACAGCATGATGAAGCAGATGGGTTTGGTCGCAGAGCTTCTCGACAGGATCGAATCCTCTCATGAGATCAAAAAACGTACAGCAACGGAACTTGAATACAAGATCCCGGAATACTGCATAGATGGCGTCATATTCAAAGGAAGAGCGGACAGGGTGGATTTTTTCAACGACGGTTTTGTCGTGATAGACTACAAGTCCAACAGCTCCAACAGCCACAGAAATGAACTGCAGCTGGCAGCTTATTCTGTGATCATCAGCAAGATAACAGGAGCAAAGGCTCTCGGTTATGGCTGGATAGGGCACAGGGATGCATCATTTTATGGTTATTTTACATCACGGGAAATGAGCGATGCCTACCAATCAGGAAAACCGAAAAAGAAAATTGAAGATTTTCTCGATCTTGCCGAAAGTACGATGGAGGAAATGGCAGATTCAATAAAAACGGGTATTTTCCCGGCCAAATATGATTCCCTTATGTGCAGGTTCTGTGAATTCTTTGTCATATGCAGAAAAAAGGAAGGGTATAGGGAAGATACCGAGAACGGAGATGTCGGGGGGTATGGAGATGATTCCTGATACAGCAGATCCTCTTTGCACAATGTACGGCAACCTTGAGGGACTGCCCGAGCAGCTGGATGCTGTTACCAGTCTGAGCCCTCTCACGGTAGTCAGCGCAGGTGCGGGTACGGGTAAGACCCAGACCCTTTCCCAGCGTTTTGCATGGTTATTGGCGAGAGACAGTGACTGCAGGGTCGACCAGATCCTTGTCCTGACTTTTACCGAAAAGGCAGCAAGGGAAATGCATGAGAGGATAAAAAAAACATTAGTGGAATGGTACGGCAGGTCCGAAAAGGATCTCCCACATCTTTCAAAAAGCATCCAGAGGATGGATGACGCATATATTTCCACGATCCACTCTTTTGCAATGAAGATAATACGGGAATCAGGGCTGGTGCTGAACATAGATCCGCGTGCATCGATAGTGTCAAAGCCGGAGGAAGAACTTTGGTGGAAGACATTTGCAGAGATAATAGGAACGCTCTCTCTTAACAGAATCAGTAGAATAGTCTCCGAAAAGTGGGAGGAGAGAGCAGAGGACCTTTTCAATGAGAAATATTTCAAGGACTTAGTAAATTTCTACGGCCCTGAAAAACTGGCAGAGATCTCCAGGAATGCTTCTGAGAAACTGGGGAGTTTTGGAAACACTCCCGATGATCTGTGGAATCAATCTATGGAAGAACTGCTCTCGGATGTGGGGAGCAGGGAGGGTATATTTGCAGAGATATGGGATACCTGGCAGGAGAGAGTTTTTCCTGCAATAAGGAACGAATTAAGGGAAAAGCCGGGGAAGATGTTCACAAGGCTTAGTGAGATAGAGTACGAGTATTGCGGGGCTATGCCCGACAATGAAAAGTACAGAACGTTTGCCTCTGTACTTTTTGACGAGGGGATATCCGACCTCCGGTCATGTTCAAAAAAAATAAAAGCATCTATCGAAGTTGCTCTTGGTGTGCCATTGAAGGACTGGCGGGATGAAAATAAAAGAGCGGCAGCGATGGCCATGCCTCCTTCGGAAAGGGAAACAGAACTGATGAGGTTGCTTTGCCGTACAAGCGCCCTGGGTTGGCAATGCTGGGATACCAAAAGGCAAAGAGAGGGCTTTCTCACAAATAACGATCTTATAAAATATGCCGGTGAGGTCCTTAAGAAGAGTCCTGACTACGGGAATAAATTCAAACACATACTCGTAGACGAGTTCCAGGATACAGACGGACTGCAGGACTTACTGATTAAGGGAATTTGGAAAGAAGATGTCAACACGCTTTTTATCGTGGGCGACATCAAGCAGTCCATTTACCGTTTCCGTCACGCCAACCTAAAGATTTTCCAGGAATACATAGATAAAGCCAGGTGTCCTGATGGGAGCTGCTGCAAATATATAACGCTAGATAAAAGCTTCAGGACAAGGGATAAACTTGTCGAAAAGATCAACTCTGTCTTCGGTTCGGTGTGGGCTGAAGGAATAGAAAAAGGATCATCTATGGAATATGAACCGTTGAGTTCTCCCTCATCTGAGAAATGGTGGAAAGAGAGAAATAACAACCCGATCACCCCGGAGTTTGAGATCCTGATCTCAATGCAAAAAAGAAGTTTTGATGAGGAAAAGAAAAAATATATCAGAGAAGAAATGACTTTTGACTCAAGGGTGAGGCTTTACAGAGAACTGGCAGTAAATATCAAAGAGACCCATGGAGCAGGAAAACTTATATGGGACAAAAAGATAGA
>JBFXIQ010000062.1:0-2821 GCA_050175815.1 Synergistaceae bacterium | reverse complement strand
ATAAAATCAAGAGCCCTCCGTCCATAGACACTTCAGTTAGATATGGCGTAGTTGTAAAACAGATGCCCGACTTTCTTAAGGACCCTGCAAAAAAAGAGGAGCTGACGGTTTCCGGTCTGTGGCATGATGAGAGAGAGACCAGAGCACTGCTTGAAGAGAATGAGCGTTTCTGGTATGTGGCGTCTACAAGAGCCAGAGATAAGCTGATCATATGCGGTCTTACAAAAACCGACGACACTAACGGCGAAGTCCCTCCTGCAGATGAGAGTTTCCTGGGTATGATAAGGAACTCACAGGCCGCAGGCGATGAATGGACGTTGTGCTCCGAGGATGATCCGAAACATTACCATGAACCTAAAAAGAGAGCAGATAACGGATCAGCAGCAGCTTACATGCTTTATCCCAAAATAGTTTCTCCGGCAAAGCTTGCCAGACTGTCGGCTTCGGCCTACGCGATGCTTTCGTGGTGTCCGGCAGCTTACAGGATAGCCTACAGGCAGGGAAGAACTATGCAGTGGACATCAAGGGGCGGCGAAGGGGCAGGAGGGGCTGAGTTTGGAAGCCTTGCTCACTGGGTGCTCTCAAGGTGGGATTTTTCTTGTGATTCCCTGGTAAAGTGGCTTCCGGAAAATGAAAGCGAATTTGAAGCAATTCTGAAAAATGTGCCTTACGAAGTCAGGGGAGAGTTCAAATTATCTCTTTCAAGAAAAGAGATAAGGGAAATGCTATTTGAATATGCAAATAGCGACGAAGGTGAAATGCTTTCAGCACTTTCATCCCAAAATGGGGATAAAAAATTGTGGAGGGAAACACCTTTCAGAGTCCTCGACAGGGATCTTTTGATGGTAGGGTCAACAGACATTTTTTGGGAAGAAGATGACCGCATCAGGCTAAGGGACTGGAAAACGACTGCTGAAGATGTTGCGCCGACGGAATACTATAAGGAACAGCTGAAGTTTTATGCCTATGCAATGCACATTTTCAGAAAAGAAAAGGGTCTTCCTGAGAAAAAAATTGAGATAGGGATCAATTATCTCAGGAGTATTCCCGGGAAGAAAAAAATAATTGAAATGTCTGATGAAATGATCAGCAGTACAGGAGAAAAAATACATGGAGCAGCTGTTTCAGCACTTTCGGATATTTTTGAGGCCAGATATGAACATTGTTCAAGATGCCCGTGGAGGGATATTTGTTCAAAAAAACATATATAGCGTTACTAAAAACTGTTAAAATTGATTCGGAGATTTAATTTATAATGAAATAATTCGCCATGTATTTAATTTACTCTAATGTGTGAAAATTGACGCAATTAATTGCAGCGGTTAAAATAACCTGGTGTTTGTCCAATAGCTAGACCCATGAATTATGAGGGGAGGTGAGTTTGTTGACAGAGAATTTGGCACAGGAAATACGTGAACAAGAGTCTCTGGCAAAGGCAATTATTGCTGAAGCGAAGGCTGAGGCGGCAAAGATCATTGCGACGGCTCAGGCAGAGGCAGAACAATCAATAAAGGACACAAAACAGCAATGTCATAGGCAGTGGCGCGAATCTGTCGCAAATGCTGAAAAAGAGGCAGAACTGAAAGCCAGGGAGATACTGGAAAAAGGTCAGACTGATGCGCAGGAATACTACGAGAAAAGAAAAAATTCTGTTGCTGAAGTGGCCGATTGGCTGGTGAAAGAGGTGACGACGACTTATGGCTCTTGCTGAGATGAGTAAGGCGCGGATAGCTGTTCATAGATCTGTTGCAGATGAGCTTGTGGGGAAATTGCAGGCACTTGGCTGCTGCGAGTTTACAGGAGAGGGCAGCGGTACGATAGACAGCGCGGCAATGCTCCAGCTTCGGGCCAGGCAGCGTCACATAGACGAGCTTCTCAGCGACGTAAGATTTACTGTGCGCCTTCTTGAACCACTTGAAGTAAACAAGGGCAGTTCGATCGCCAGAATGTTGGGCGACGTTCCTACAATTGGGTTTTCTGAGCTTGCAGCAAAAGCTGACGAAGGTAAATTCAGGTCTTTCGTTGCGGAACTCAGGGAAAAAGAAAGAAAAGCAACAGAGGCCAGAGCGGAGGTTTCCAGGCTCAAGGGTCTTCTTACACAGTCAATGCTCCTTAATTCGATCAAATATCCTCTGGAATTTTTTACAACAGGTACAGAAATGATAGGCGGGGCTGTTTACACAGTACCAAAGTCATCTGTTGCCGGGTTTGTCTCAAGGCTTGGATCAGAACTTGGCGATTTTGTTGAATACCAGAAGCTTCCCGAAAATGAAAAAGACCCTGTTTCAACATTTGCAGTGCTTTTCAGAAAATCAGACCTGGAAAAAATACAGGACATTGCTTCCGAATTTTCTGCAGGAAGGCTCGACGTACCTAAAGATTTTGAGCTGACTGCCGAAGAAGAACGCGTAAAGCTGACTTCGGAAATCGAAAAAACAGAGAAGGAAGAAGCAGTACTCTGTGCGGAGATCGCATCAAAGGCGGAGGAAGGTCTTGATATGGCACGCTACTACGGGGATTACTGGAGCATACTCAGTGACAGGATAGAATCCATGATCTCGGGAGTCCCGACAGATGATGTTTTTATCTGGTCTTTCTGGATGCCCAAGGATTGTCTGGGCATGGTAGAGAAAACTGTACGCCCCTATGAGTCGCTCTCTGAATTTTCACTTATAGAACCGGATGAAGGTGAGTTGCCCCCGACGCTGCTCAAAAATCCGGGCTGGGCATCTTCCATGGAACCGCTTACCTTAATGTACGGCACTCCTACTTATGGCGGAGTTGATCCGACCCCTCTGATGGCGCCGTTTTTCTTCCTCTT
>JBFXIQ010000061.1:0-7903 GCA_050175815.1 Synergistaceae bacterium | reverse complement strand
TTGGCTTTGGCGTGCCTTATGTCTTTTTTAAGCTGCTGTACAAGGGCATCAGCACCGGCAAATTTCATCTCTTCCCTATTTCTGGAAACAATGTGCAGCGTTATGGTTTTCTCATAAAGATCTCCGTCAAAACCAACGATATGAGCTTCACAGTGCAGCCCTCTTGATCCTTCAAAAGTAGGGTTATATCCAATATTAAGGGCAACGGGATACCATTTCCCATTAATATGGGAAATTCCTGCATAGCTTCCCCTGGCCGGATAGATCTTATTTGGCCTCACAGAGAGGTTCGCTGTTGGGAATCCAAGAACTCTGCCCCTTCCGTCGCCTTTTATGACCTTACTTTGTATCATAAAGGGATAACCAAGCATCTCACAGGCAGACTCGACCTGGCCTCTCAGGACAGCCTCTCTGACAGAGGTGCTGCTTACTATGCCGCCGTTAAGCCTGTATGAACCAATAACATCAAGAGACCAGCCGCGTTCTTCGCAAAGTTCTGCGAGGAGTTCCGGAGTTCCTATCCTGGCTCTTCCAAAACGGAAATTCTCTCCTATTACAAGCCCGTCTATCGATACCCTCTTGGCAATATGGTCCAAAAAATCAGCCGGAAGCATGTCTGCCAGGGTAATGTTGAAAGGCACCTTGTCCGCAACAGGTATGCCGAGGTAGCTTATCAGCATGTCCCTCTCTTCCGGAGTGAAGAGAAGTTTGAATGAGTCTTTATTGAATACCAGCTGGGGATGTCCCTCAAAGGTAATGACTCCCCACCCGGTGCCGGCCTTGGCAGCGCGTTCTTTAGCTGTCTCAAGCAGACGCTGATGACCCAAATGAAATCCGTCAAAGGCTCCTAGTGCAAAAATCATTTCACTTGCTCCTGTCGTTGATTATATTGACTGCAGGCAAAAGATCGTATAATTTGCCCTGATCTTTGAATTTACAGATGGAAAATATCTTTTCAGATCTTACTATTATGTTACCCGACATGCTTGAGTATCTTGCAAAGTTCTCTCTTTTCAGTCTATGCAGAGAGATGTGCTGGCCGCCGATAAGCCTCTCTGTCTCTTCTTCCCCGCATAGGTAAGAAGCCGCGGCCGGACAAACGCTTTCAAGGGGAATTACTTTTCCTGCCAGATCCTCTTTGCTGATCTCTTCCAATAACGCTGCATCCAGCGCGTTATCCAGTTCAAAGGGTCCGCAGCTTAGCCTTTTAAGCTCGCTGACGTGTGCTCCACAGCCAAGGAGCTGTCCCATATCCCTTACAAAGCTTCTGATGTATGTACCTTTCCTGCAGTTTATCCGGAAAGAAACTTTGCCCTCATCCGATATTCCGCTTGTTCTGACAGAAGCTTCAAAAAAGACCGGCTTCTTTTCGATATGAACATCATGCCCCTCTCTTACAAGTTCGTGTGCTCTCCGTCCGTCAACGTGCACAGCCGATATATCAGGCGGAGCCTGCATCCTCCAGCCCAAAAAAGATGGCAGGATCAGATCAATATCTTTTTCGTTGATATTTCCACAGCCATTCCTGCGGATGATCTCACCCGATGCATCGTCGGTAGATGTTTCAACACCCAGACATGCGACAGTTTCATAAGACTTTGGCATATCCATGACAAAATTGCTAAGCCTGGTCGCCGCCCCAACAAGGATAATAAGAAGACCGGAGGCTGTGGAATCAAGTGTGCCTCCGTGTCCGACTTTAGTTTTTCTGCCAAGTTTATTGCGCACCAGCTCTACACATTTTGTGCTGCGCATCTCTGTCGGCTTATTTAAGAGCAGCAGTCCTGTCATTGATATATTTCTCCGCTTCTGCCTTAAGGGATCTGATCGCATCTTCCAGTTTTCCATTGATCTTAGCTCCGGCAGCCTGGATATGACCGCCGCCGCCGAACAAAGAAGCTATATCCCTTGCTGCGTAAGGTGCTTTAGTTCTGATGCTGGCTTTATTCTCACCATTTACTTCGGTCAGGAACAATGCAACTTTGACCCCTGTGATCCGAAGGAGCATGTTTACAAGACCATCGACCGCACTTGAGTCTGCGCCTGCTTCTTCAAAATCTTCCTTCTTCAGCCAGAACAATGCTCCTCTGCCGTTGGAAAACATTTCTGTCCTTATGTAAGCCAGTCCCCAAAGTTTAAGTATCGCGGGCGTCATGTTCTCATTTACATATTCGTCTATAACATCTGGTCTGACCCCTGCCTCAAGAAGCCTCGCAGCACATAGATGGCTCCTTGCTGTGGTAGTTCCGAACCTGAAATTTCCATTGTCAGTCGAGAGTCCGGTATAAAGGCATATGGCCTCACTCTCTTCTATGCCCCATCCGCCTTCAATTAGAAGTTCGGTGATCAGCTCTGCGGATGCGGAGGCATCAGGGTCAACGAGATTGAGCTTGCAGTAGAGATGATTGTCTCCATGATGGTCGATGTTTATGCTGTCAGCAACGGAAAGCACCTCTTTAAGGCCCGGCATGCTTCTTGCCGCAGTGCTGGTGTCAACGCATATCAAAAGGGCATCCAATATATCATCTTCCAGTATCTCTTTGCAGCACTCAAAATCCTGGTAATAGGGCAGGAACCAGTATCGTTCAGGTATAGGATCTCTTCCCATTACCCTGACTTTTTTCCCCAGCCTTTTTCCCAGTGAGAAGATTGCAAGACCACATCCCATAGTATCCCCGTCAGGATTTTCATGGCATAAGATCACCCATTTATCCCTTGAACTAAACTTTTTTATGATCTCTCTCAAAACTGCCATGTCCATTGTCAGTTTTCTCCCGGAGTCTTTTTTTCTGCATCCATTGCAGCGACCTTGTCAAGCAGTTCCTCCATGGCTCTCGCTTTTGCTTCGGAGTCATCATAGACGAAGTGCAGTTCGGGTATTGTACGCAGATGCATATCTTTCCCAAGCATAGACCTTATCTGTCCTGCCGTGGAGTCAAGCGCCTTCTGTATTTCATCCTTGCGGTCCATGTCTATAAGGGTATAAAAGACCTTGGCAAAGCTCAGGTCTTTCGATGTGCTTACCTTTGTCAGGATCGCATCCCTTACGTTATCTTTCTTTATCCGGACCTGAAGTATCTCAGAAATAGCCCTTAAAAATTCTTTGTTTATACGGTCGATCCTATAAGTCACCATAGGCAAAAACCTCCCAAGTGAAACGTACTATCTCAAACTCACCTTCCGCTTCCCTTCTTGCCAGGAAGCTCTCCAGGTTCCTGAGTCTTGCTTCAAGCTCAGAAGGAGAAGAACCTGCCGCAACAAAACCAAGATCCGCGTCCTGCCATTTATCTGCAGGTCCCAGGTCTGAAGAAGAGAGGCTGAAACGGTTTCGAACTCCGTCCAGTATCGATCGGACAACATGCCTTCGTTCTTTAAGGCTTCCTGCGTAAGGCAGCCTCAAAGAACACTCGGCGACTCCTATCCAGAAAGGCATTATTCTGCTCCTTAATCGAGAGTCTTCTTTTCCTTTACTATCTCGTATGCTTCTATTACGTCGCCCACACGGAAATCCTGGAACTTTTCAAAGCTGAGGCCGCATTCGTTGCCTGAACGGATCTCTCTGACGTCATCCTTAAAATGTTTCAGGCTGGAAAGCTCTCCGTTCCAGAAGACCACTCCGTCACGGATAAGGCGCACCTTGGCGTTTCTCCTCAAAAGGCCTTCCATGACCCGGCAGCCGGCAATGTTTCCTATCTTGGGCACTCTGAACATTTCCCTTATCTCTGCCGTTCCAAGCGTGTTTTCGCGAAGCTCGGGGGCAAGCATACCTTCCATGGCAGCGTGTACATCGTCCAGCATGTCATAAATCACCTGGTAGAGTCTGATCTGGACACCTTCTGCTTCGGCGATCTTCTTTGCGTTGCTGTCAGGCCTGACGTTGAAACCGACGATTATGGCATTGGAAGCCGAAGCAAGCATGACATCGGATTCAGATATCCTTCCGACCCCTTCGTGTACTATGTTTACAGTTACAGCATCCGTGTTCATCTTCATGAGTGATGAGTGGAAGGCCTCGAGTGAACCCTGGACGTCAGTCTTAAGGACTATGCGAAGCTGCGGGACTTCTTCCGTCTGCATCTTCTCATAAAGTTCTTCAAGGGTAAGCCTCTTTGACTTGCTCTGGTCCATCTCTCTGCGCTCGAACTCGTAGTGCGACATGATATCGCGTGCTTCACGTTCTGAGCCGATGACCGAGAACTTTTCGCCCGGCTGGGGGACGTTTTCCAGCCCAAGGATCTCAACAGGCATGCTGGGACCGGCGCTGTCAACATTCCGGCCTGAATCATCTATCATTGCCCTTATCTTTCCCCAGGCAGTTTCTGTGTGGATAATGTTTCCGCGTCGAAGCGTCCCGTTCTGCACGATGACAGTAGCAACAGGGCCCTTGCCCTTGTCGAGGTTCGCCTCTATAACTGTGCCTTCCGGCGCGGCGTTTGGATCTGCTTTAAGTTCCTGCATCTCCGCGACCAGAATGACCATCTCAAGCAGCTGATCAACATTTATGCCGGTCTTCGCGCCAACGTCGACCATGATCGTATCGCCGCCCCACTCCTCCGGAGCGAGGCCGTAATCAGAAAGCTGCTGGCGGACCCTTTCAGGCTTGGCTGCAGGTTTGTCTATCTTGTTGATTGCTACGACTATAGGAACTCCGGCAGCTTTGGCATGGTTCATTGCCTCAATGGTCTGGGGCATTATGCCGTCATCTGCCGCAACTACCAGGATCGCTATGTCAGTCACCTGAGCGCCCCTTGCGCGCATGGAGGTAAACGCCTCGTGTCCCGGGGTGTCGAGGAATACCAGCGTATTGCCTTCGTAATTGACTCTTGAGGCACCTATATGCTGTGTGATGCCGCCGGCTTCCTTTTCAGTCACTCTTGTCTTCCTTATGTAGTCAAGGAGTGTCGTCTTTCCATGGTCAACGTGACCCATGACAGTAATGATCGGAGGCCTGAAGGGCAGATCCGACGGGTCCTTCTCTGCAGATTCTTTGCCCTTTTTCGTCCCTTTTTTGGGTGCGGGCTGTTTCTCTTCTTTTTTGGCGGTCTTGGCCTCAGTCTTATCCGTTACAGTCTCTTGCTCTTCAGGTTTTCCGAAGACAAAGTGCTTCTCGAAGCCTTTTCCGAGGATCTCAAGGATCTTTTCGTCAGCCGCAACTGTTGCAGGGACCATAAGGCCCTCAGCCATAAGGATCTTGACCGCACTGCCCGGTTTTTCCCCGATGCTGGCGGCCACATCCGAAACTGAAGCGCCTTCGCTGATGTTTACGACCTGGTACGTCGTTATGGCTTCGACAGCCTTTTTCTCTTCCGCATCTTTTCTTCTTTTCAGTTCCTCCTCGACAAGGATGGAAACTTCTTCATCGATCGAACTCATGTGCGATTTGATACTGACCCCTATTTCAGTCAATAACTCCACCATCTCCGTATTGCTCATCTCAAACATTTTTGCGAGATTATAAACTCTGATTTTGCTCATTGGCATCACTCCTGTCATATATTGCCAAAACCTTTTTAGCCAGTCCGCCATGCGGAAGCGCGGCGATCTGCGCTGATCCTACCCCGAGGTGTGATCCCAGGGTGGTTCTGTCCGTATCTTCCAATTTCAGCAGGATAACTTCTCCGCGTTCGACCCTTGGCTTCAGGGAACGGAGGACGTTGGCGGAACAATCCGAAGTTACAATAACTACAAGTTTTTCATTGTGTTTATCGCCGGCAAGCACCTGATCCTGTCCAATAAGAAGTATTCCTGCTCTTCTGGAAAGGCCAAGGATATTCATCAGTTCCTCGTTTTTTGACTGATTCATCTCAAGCCTCCCTCTTTTCATCTATGCAAAGCGTCAGCAGGTTTTCGTATACATCCTCGCTGACATCTGACTTAAGAGCCCTGGAAAGCGCTTTTTTCTTTTTAGCCAGTGCCACGCACTCCCGGCAGCTGCATATATACGCCCCGCGGCCGTTGGCTCTCCCTGTCGGATCATATCTGACCTCGCCTTCAGGAGTTCTTATAACTCTCAGAAGTTCGCGTTTGGGAGATTCTTCGCCGCATCCGACACATGTGCGGGGACGTTTTCTTTTTTCTGTCTTACGTTCCTCGCCCATCATGCCGTTCTATCCTTCGTCGTCTTCGTCTTCGATAACGCTGCTCAGGTCTTCAAAAAGATCCTTCATCGTAGGCAGCTTTTCGTCCTCTTTGACCTTGATGTCAATTTTCCAGCCCGTCAGACGCGCAGCAAGCCGTACGTTCTGTCCGGCCTTCCCTATCGCAAGTGAGAGCTGGTCCGAGCGGACGTAGACAATAACAGAGCGGTCCTGGTCAAGCAGAGGCTCGATCTTCAGTACTTTCGCAGGAGAGAGGGAATTCCTTATATAAGCGAGGATATCCTGGCTCCACACGATAATATCTATCCTTTCGCCGTGCAGCTCGTTGCTTATAGATTTGATGCGCGCTCCCTGCTTTCCCACGCAGGCCCCAAGGGGCTCAACGTTCGCATCAAGGCTTGCAACCGCGATCTTGGCACGTGTGCCTGCCTCCCTGACGATGTTGCGGATCTCGACTACTCCGTCCTGGATCTCCGGCACCTCAAGCTCAAGAAGCTTGTGAAGAAGTTTCGGATGGGTCCTCGAAACAATGATGCGGGGGCCTCTCGTAGTCTGTCTGACATCCAGAAGATAAAACTTCATCCTTGAGCCCGGAAGGTATTTTTCACCGATTATACGCTCTTCCTTGGGCATTATTGCCTCTGTCTTCTCGTTAAGGCGGACCAGTATCTGGTCGCCCTCAGACTTGAATATGGTTCCCGTAATGATATTGCCTATCTTGTCGGAGAACTGCTCGTAGATCACCTGGCGCTCTGCATCCTTGAGCCTCTGGATGATGACCTGGCGAGCAGTCTGGGCGGCTATACGGCCAAAATCTTCGGGAAAGACCTCTTTCCTTATGATATCTCCCGGCTCAACGTCGTCATTGCCCCTCCGCTTCGCCTCTGCAAGCGAGATCTCCGATTCATCTGAAGTCTCGTCAGGAACGACAAGCCTGACCTCATAGAGGGTGAAATCACCGGAATCGACATCTATATGGACTTCTGCCGTCTGATTTCCACCCTTGTACTTCTTATAGGCAGATACCATGGCAGCTTCCAGACTTGCAACGATGATCTCCTCCGAAAGTCCCTTTTCTTCCTCTATCTGCTTAAGCACTTTCTTGAAATCTTTTCCAAGCTGCATCTATTAAACTCCTCTCATGAAATTATTCTTGATCTTAATTTGACCGTTTACCGGAAAGGATAAGGAAGATTCTTTCGAAACTCACTTCTTCTTTATTTTCTTGAAAGTTTTCTTCTGACCCTTTTCCTCTTTATATATAAGCTTTCCCTTTTTGATCTCTGCAAAGGGTATAGAACTTTCACCGTCGGCAGAAAGAAAGTGTACACTCCCGTCGTCATCAACTCCGTTGATGATGCCGGAAAGTTTTCTGCCGCCTTTCAGCGATACCTGTGCTTCCCTGCCGGAAAATGATTTATAATCTTCCGGAGTGAAGAGGGGGCGTTCCAGACCGGGTGAACTGACCTCCAGATAATATCTTTCGGGAAGAGAGGTTTCCATTTCATCAAGATAGACGTTTACCTCCCTTGCCACTGCTTCACAGTCGGAGAGGTTCACTCCCCCGGGAAGGTCTACATAGACACGGAGTATCTTCATTTCATCCTCGGTGACGTTTTCAAAGCCGACACAATCGTAACCGAGCGATTCTATCCGCTCCCTGAGTCCGCTGTAAATGTCGCTCAGCTTGATCTTTTCCACCGTATACCCCCCTGTAAAGCAAGAAGAGTGGGCACGACCCACTCTTCCAGTACTTGCCCCTGAATTAGTATATGAATTGTAGCATTATTCTGAGAAAAAGCAAG
>JBFXIQ010000060.1:0-8088 GCA_050175815.1 Synergistaceae bacterium | reverse complement strand
CCACAGGAAGCCTTCCTTGCATTCATGGATGTCACAAAAGCAGAGGATAAATAATGACCCAAAGCACTGACCCTTTTGAGCCTCCCGCAGGGGGGCTCTCTCTTTACATACACGTACCTTTCTGCGAGAGAAAATGCCCTTACTGTGCATTTGATAGCAAAGTCCCCTCGGAGGGTGAGATAGATCTTTGGCTTGAAACGCTGGGTAAGGAACTCAAGTGGTGGGAAAAACGCATAGGAAAGCCTTCCCTTTCTACATGCTACATAGGCGGAGGCACTCCTACTGTTATCACAGGACCTCAGTGGGTCAGGCTGGCTGAGATCATAGACAGCCGTTTCATGTTTGAGCCGGATGCAGAGGTCACTGTCGAGGCTAATCCCAACTCCTTAAAGGCTGATCACCTCCTCTTCTGGCGTGATTGGCTAGTTACACGGGTAAGCATCGGAGTCCAGAGTTTTGACGATGCCGAATTGCTTCAGCTGGGCAGGCTGCACACCGCCGCACAGGCATACGAAGCGATATCCGCATCCCTTGCATCTGGTTTTTCAGTTAACTCAGATTTCATGTTCGGACTTCCTGGGCAGACCTTCAAAAATTGGTCGAGGACCCTCAGCCAGGCGGTAAAGTCAGGAACAGATCATATCTCTTTATATCAGCTTACGCTGGAACCGGGTACTCTGTGGGAGTCAATGCCCGAACAGGATCTTTCCGACGGTTATTTGCCCTACAGGTGGGCCCAGTGGTATTTGCCGCGAAAAGGTTATAATCAGTATGAAATTGCTAATTTTGCCAAAGAGGGGCATGAAAGCAGGCACAATATCAACTACTGGGATGAAGGGGAGTATCTCGGTGTCGGTCCGGGTGCATCAGGCTGTCTTAAAGGCTGGCGATACAAAAATATGTCCGGGATCACTGAATATTCCAGATCGCTTGACAGAGGCGGAAGCGCTATATCTTCAGGCGAGAGGCTTATTGGAGAAAAAAGGACATCTGAGGCAGCTGTACTTGCATTAAGGATGTCAAAAGGGATAGACAGGGAAGAATTTTCCAATAAGTACGGGGCTTCCGAAGAGAAGAAGATAATTGAAAAACTTAGTAGGTTTCCTGAAGACCTTTACGAAATTTCTGAAAAAAGGATCTCTCTCTCATCAAAAGGCATGAGGGTCGCAAACAGGATTTGGTCTGAACTGGTTTGATTCTCATCAGGTGTACTTTATAATGTTCAGTGCAAGTGACCGCAAATAACTTTATTGCCTTTCGCATTATTTATCTAGGAATAATAATGATCTTATATTTTTTATCAGCCGGCAGGAGGGGTTCTCCTTGAAAGAAAAGATCCAGAACGCTATGCGAAATATACCATCAATGGACAGGCTGCTTTCAATGCCCTGGATCGGGAAATACGAAACTGAAATTGGACGTGATTCAGTAAAAGCGATCATTTCAGGAGTGCTCGATGACCAAAGGGATAAAATATTCAAAGATCCTGACGTGGCTTTTGACACAGAAAAGATCGCAGCTGAAGCCGAAAAGAGACTGAAAGCGCGAGCGCATAAAAGCCTGAGGCCAGTTGTCAACGCGACCGGAGTGGTACTTCATACCAATCTGGGCAGGTCGCTTCTTGCCAAAGAGGCTCTCGAAGCAGTGCTAAGTGCCGCAGAGAACTATTCCACCCTGGAATATTCTCCGGAGACCGGATCAAGGGGGCACAGGAACGACCACATAGAGTGGCTTTTGTGTCGTCTGACAGGTGCAGAGGCGGCAATAGTGGTCAATAACAACGCTGCTGCTGTCATACTTTGTCTCGGCGCCCTTGCAAAGGAAAAGGAGACAGTGATATCAAGGGGAGAACTTGTTGAGATAGGCGGTTCTTTCAGAATACCGGAAATAATGGCTCTTTCAGGCAGTAAAATGGTAGAAGTCGGGACCACGAACATGACTCATCTCAGCGACTTCGAATCAGCTATTACTCAAGAGACTGCAATGATACTCAAAGTCCACCCGTCAAACTTCAGCATAGAGGGGTTTACCTCATCTGTCCCCCGTGAGGAACTTGCAAAACTTGCCCATGACAATGACATTATTTTTATGGAAGACCTTGGAAGCGGAATGCTTACAGAACCTCACATCAAATACGGAAAAGCAGATCCGACAGTCAGATCATGCATAGAAGCAGGAGTTGATCTGGTTACTTTTTCAGGAGACAAGCTTTTGGGAGGCCCGCAGATAGGAGTAATAGCAGGATCTGCTTGTCTGGTGGAGAAATTGAGAAAATATCCGCTTCTCAGAGCGTTGAGGGTGGACAAGATGACGCTTGCCGCATTTGAGGCTACGCTGAGACTATACCTAAAGGGTGAGTCGGGGTCTATCCCTACATTTAGGATGATAAACAGGGATGCCGAAGATATGAAGAGGCAGGCAAAGAGGTTCAAAAGGAAGCTTTCAGGCCTTTTGGGCAGGACCAGACTTCGATCAGTATTTCTTGATGTAGTTCCGGTAAAGGACACGGTCGGGGGAGGTTCATTCCCGGGATCCGAACTTCCCGGTTTCGCTGTTTCGCTTAAACTTCCTGAACTTGGCAGCGCCGGGAAACTTGCAGAAAAACTAAGGTCCCTCGAAATTCCTGTAATAACCGGAGCAAGCGATGATAGGGTCTTGTTCCACGTGCGCACCCTTTCAGAAAAAGATGAAAAGTGGATACTTGGTGGATTCAGAGAGATGTTTTCATTAAACCGGGAAAAGGCAGAAAGCAGTGACTAACAGGGAATTCCCCTTCGTTTTAGGCACAGCAGGGCACATCGACCATGGTAAGACAGCCATAGTCAGAGCGCTCTCAGGGGTGGACTGCGACCGTCTCCTGGAGGAAAAAAAGAGAGGGATGACGATCGAGCTTGGTTTTGCCCCTCTTGACCTACCGTCCGGAAAGACAATAAGCATAATCGACGTTCCCGGACATGAAAAATTTATAAGGCAGATGGTTGCAGGTGCTGCAGGTATTGACGCAGTAATGCTTGTTATCGCTGCTGATGACGGTGTAATGCCTCAGACGAGGGAACATCTTGAGATACTCACGTTGTTGGGTATCCAAAACGGCATAGCGGTCATCAACAAGATAGACCTGGTGGATGAAGAAATGCTGGAGCTGGCAAAGGATGAGATATATTCGCTTACAGCAGGCACCTTTCTCGAAGGAAAACCGCTGATCCCGGTCTCTGCACTCACCGGGAAAGGCATACCGGACCTTTTGACTGAGATTGAAGGGATGGTCCTCTCTGCAAAGCAGAGAGACCGGAACGGAGCATTCTTTATGCCGGTGGACAGGGCATTCCACATCTCCGGTTTTGGCACTGTTCTGACGGGTACAGCGATGAAGGGATCTGTATCAGAGGGAGACGATGTCCAGATCATGCCGGCCGGATTGGCCTCCAAGGTGAGGTCACTGCAGGTCCACGGTGAAAATGTAGGAGCTGCATATGCCGGTCAGAGGGTTGCCATCAATATTTCCGGAACATCATTGGATAAAGTAAAAAGAGGGGATGCTCTCACTGCAGCTGAAAGTTTTTTGGCAACAGGATGCTTAGATGTTCATGTAAAAGTACTGAGTTCCTTCAGCGAGCCTGTGGAGCATTGGCAGAGGCTGAGGCTTCATGTCGGAACCACAGATACGATTGCCAGGATCTCGCTCCTTGACAGGGAGAGAATATTGCCCGGGGAATCTGCACCTGCTCAACTGCTCCCCGAAGAAGAAATAACTGTCTCTCATGATGCTCATTTCATTCTCAGAACATACAGCCCCTTGAGAACGATAGCGGGAGGAAGGGTCTTGCTTCCTGCAGGAGAAAGACCAAAGAGCAAAATATCAAAAGCATCTCTGATATCTTTCTTGAATAAAGTCTCAGAGAGCGAAAACGAAAAGGATCGTTTTGCCTCCCTTCTTGACTACAAAGGCATCCTGAAGGCCAGGGAGGCCTTCCTGTTGCTTGGAACGGATAAATCCCGGCTTGAGAGTATCGTATCGAGCCTTGAGGCTAAGGGTCGCATGGCAACGATAAAAACAGGCGAGACGACTTACATTTCGTCAGAAAAAATAAGTTTTCTTAAGGGGGTCCTGGGATCAGAACTGAAAAGATTCCATGGAGAACATCCTGAGAGAAAAGGGATAGAAATTGAAGAAGTTTCAAAGTGCCTTATGATCAACGATATTCGTTTCGTTAAAGAATTGCTCAGGATCTTTCTAAGAGACCGGTGGCTTGTTTTGGATGGAGACAGATACAGACTTTCAGATTTTGAACCATTTGATGAAGCCAAATTTTTTTCAGAGGTCTCAAAGCTCAGGGAACTGGCGATCACTGCGGGATACGCAATGCATTCAGTGGAAGAAGCAAGATCTGCCCTTGGTGTGTCTGAAAAAGAAATGACCAGGATGATCGCCTATCTGAAAGAGCGTAAGGATCTCAGCATCATTGGAGAGGGCTACCTTCTATTTTCGACCATTGAGGAGGACCTGAGAAAAAAGCTTGCCGGAATCGATGGTGACATTACCTTAGCGGGAGTGCGTGATATAACGAACAGCAGCAGGAAATATATCCTTCCACTGCTTGAATATTTCGACAGTAAAGGAGTTACCCGCAGGGTGGGTGACAAAAGACTGCTTCTTAAACGATGAGACTGAGTTGATGTTTTAAAGTTTTGTGCTGTTATAGACTTGATTGTTTCAATTAGTAAATATTATTAAAAACTTGATATTTATCTGAATTTGCTGTACAATAGTCCGACTAAGGGTCGGAGGTGAAGTGTATGGCGCAAACTTTAGATACTATTAGAGAACTAGTGCGTCTGCACAAAGGATCCCGAATTTTTTACAGGGCCGCAAATGGCCGTAGAAAAGTCGAAGAGCGAAACGGGATCATTCAGGAAACATATCCAAGTCTGTTCACTGTCTACATTGAATCTCAGCAGAGCACAGTCTCCTTCAGTTATGCGGATCTTCTGACTAGAGAGGTTGAAGTGCAGCTGGAATCAAGCGGGGAGAATCTTTTCTAAAATAAGAAAAAACATGCCCTGGCAAAAGCCAGGGCATGTTTTTTTATGAAGACCGATTTTATCAGAGGTGATCGTTCTGGGAGAATTATTGATCTGTCCGTTAAAAATCAACTTAACTCTCAGGGTCCTTTCTAAGAGGCCTGATGGCTATCATGAAATTATTTCTTTGTTTTGGAAGAAAAAAGGGATAGAGGAGTTGACAATTCAACCTCATGACGATGAAAATATAGGTGATATTATAATAACAGAGGGTATGGAAATCAGCGGAGAAAATATACTTGTCCGGACATTGAAGTGGGCCAGGTCAAAATGTTCGGAAATACCTCCGCTGCAAATGCGCCTGAAAAAAGAATATCCTACCGGAAGCGGGGTAGGCGCTGGGAGCGGCAATGCAGCGGCACTGCTGTGCTGGTTGAACAATAAATATGGGCTGGACATCGAAAACGGTCCAGTTTCCCGGATCGGAGCAGACGTGTCTTTTCTTGCAGGGAACGCTGATCTGGCGATCGTTAGAGGACTTGGTGAAAATGT
The DNA here is from genome assembly GCA_050175815.1 of Synergistaceae bacterium. GTDB lineage: Bacteria > Synergistota > Synergistia > Synergistales > Synergistaceae > Caenicola. Next base: position 2,514 of record JBFXIQ010000060.1, on the reverse strand, counting down.
AGAACCCCTGACCGGAACACCTGATTTGAAGTGGCTTCTTGTATTTCCGCGATGGAGATCTGATACCTCAGCTGCATATGTGGAAATTGACAGATCGAGAAAGAATAATAAAACAGAACATCGGTACGAAGCATGCAGGGAAGAGATACTTACGATATTTGAAAAATTAAGATCAAAAGGAAAGATTGGCCTTCTGCACAATGATTTTTTGGATGCATTGTCAAAGAAACATATAGAGTATAGTACAGCTTTTGATATTGCTGAAAAGTCAGGCTCGCTTGCCTGGGGGTTATCAGGCAGCGGGAGTGCACTTTTTATGATATTCAGAGAAGGATCCTCACTCAATTATGCAAAAGAATTTTTAGAACATGAAGAATGGATCATAAAAACGACGGAATTGGAGTGATGCTCAATGAGAGGGCAGAGAACAGAAAGACTTGTAAGACTGGCGGCCAAGTTTATGCTTACTCCTTCCAAACTTGTCTCCCTGACAGATCTGGCAGGCAAATTTAATGTATCAAAAACTGTTATCAGCGATGACGTTGAAGTGATCAATTCTGCAATGTCGGCTGAAGGTATAGGCCAGATGCAGGTCGATAGGGGCCGCAGCGGCGGTGCCCGCTTTATACCTCTATGTACAGGGGAATACCGGACAAAGATGCTTCAGGGAATAGCGGAAACACTTGCAGACAAAGACAGGTACCTGCCGGGAGGGCTTATCTACTACAGCGATCTCATTTTTAATCCTGAAATCGCCCTCTCTCTTGGATACGCCATGTCTTCTCTCTTTGCAGGCTCTCAGCCTGATGTGGTAATGACTTCTGAGGTAAAGGGCATTCCTGTCGCCATGTTTGCGGCGTATGCAATGGGTGTGCCGCTTGCAGTATGCCGTTTCAGAAACAGGCCAAGCGACGGATCCGCGGTAGGCGTACATTATCCTACCGCGAACGGCGATGTCAAAACCATGTACATAGGCACAAGGCAGCTGAAGAGAGGATGTCGGGTGCTGGTCGTCGATGACTTTATGAGAGGCGGCAGCACGGCAGCCGGAATGCTTCTTATGGCGAAACAATTTGATGCTGAAGTCGTTGGTGTCGGTATCTTTATTGCTTCAGAGGAGCCTGAATGCAAAGCTGTTCCTGCATACAGGTCTCTGCTGACCCTTTCCCACAGGGAAGGAAAAGCGACACTGTTTGTGACCCCGGAAAAATAAATTTAAAAATTCAATTGACGTAATTCCATTCTTGGCGTAGAATCTTACGCCGGAAGGGAGGTGACCATGTCGTGGGGATCAAGATCAATCTTGACGAGTGTATTGGATGCGGAGTATGCGCTCAACTTTGCCCGGCGGTTTTTAAGCTTGACGAGGACGAAGGAAAGGGCATGGTTATTTCTCAGGAAATTACTGACTGTGCCAAAGAGGCCGCAGACAGCTGTCCTGTATCAGCAATAACTATCGAGTAACAAACGCGGGCCCATAGCTCAATTGGTTAGAGCTCCCGGCTCATAACCGGATGGTTTCAGGTTCGATTCCTGATGGGCCCACCATCAACAATATCAGCCCTTAAATATGAGGCTGTTCATAGTGATCAAAAGCCCTGTTAACTTAGCAGGGCCTTTGATGTTAGTGGCAATGTTATCTTTGACCTGGATCCGACAGACTGCTAGAGCGGCGGTTCCTTCGCCCATTCATAATGGAGCATAGGGATCCCTTCCTCAGTTTCTATCCTGTCGATGCCCAGTATCCCGCCTCCCGGCATCTGGAAGTAGCCGGGGATTTCTAGGGGGTAAATGATCTTTCTTGTCAGGATATCAGGTGCGTCAGCATCTGTAATTTCAAGCACTATCTCATTCGTATCGGGAACGATCCCTGAATACTGGACCAGGATAGCATTCGTCCCAACATCTGCAGTTATTGTTGTCTGGAATCCGATAAACTGATATTCGCGTTCGGAAAGTTCTTTTGTCCATTTCTCATCAGGATGACCGTGACCGGACGAGCGTAAGAGCCATGCAAGGGAAGAAGTGACCGGTTCATAGATCAATCCTGCAGAAAAATTTCTCAGATCGACGTCATTTCTTTCTGACCTGATGAAAACAGACTCTGTGGCTGCAGAATATGTTTCTATCCCGTTATCGTCAGTTTCGGTATTATGGAGTTCGCTTCTTCCGGCGAAATCAATGTAGAAATAGGATCCTTCCGGACCTTTGATCCTCGCTGTAATGGGAGCTTCTATCACTATAGTGATACTTTCCCGGTAGTTCCCGCCTTTAAAAATAAAATCCATAGGAGCTGCTTTTTCAAAAGCCGCCGCCGGACTTGCGATATATAAAAAAATCAGGAGCAAGGTCAATAATATTTTCCTCATCGTATAAGTGTAACACAAGGGGCTGTGTGAGATCTTACGATTTCATGCAGTCCTTTTTTTTAATACCCATGCCAGAGTACGTTATTTCTATGCGTAATTTGTTATGAGGGTAAGATGTGGTGAAGGGTATTTCTTTAAGTCGCTA
>JBFXIQ010000059.1:2775-8425 GCA_050175815.1 Synergistaceae bacterium | reverse complement strand
AACACTCAACAGAAAAAAGGCATTTTCAGCCAAAATGAAACAGGCTCTTGAGGAGGTGAAGTAATATGGCAGGCTGGACAGAGACTATCCTGAGGGTCAACCTCACAGAAGGAACGGTCAAAAAAGAAGCTCTTGATATGGAGGCAGCCAGGAAATACCTCGGATGCAGGGGTCTGGGTGTCTATTACTACATGAAAGAAGTAAAACCGGGTGTAGATCCACTGGGACCCGAGAACAACCTGATATTTGCAACCGGTGTGCTCACAGGGACCATGGGGTCCAGCACAGGCAGATATGAAGTGGTCACCCGCGCCCCTCTCAACGGAACACTCGCAGGATCAAATTCCGGCGGATACTGGGGACCGGAACTTAAATACGCCGGATATGATATGGTAATTTTTGAAGGACAGTCGTCAAAACCTGTATATCTGAACATCTACAACGGAACTGCGGAACTCTGCGACGCGTCCGGCCTATGGGGGAAGACTGTACCTGAAACAACCGCAGCCCTGCTTGCAGTGCATGACCCAGATGCGAAAGTGGCATGCATCGGACCTGCAGGGGAGAACAAAGTTCTCTTTGCCAACATCATGAACGATGACCACAGGGCAGCGGGACGCAGCGGCGTCGGTGCCGTAATGGGTTCCAAGAACCTTAAGGCTATTGTTGTAAGAGGCACTAAAGGAGTTAAGATCGGAGACAAGGATAAGTTTCTCGCTGCAGTGAGGGCAAGCAAAAAACTGCTTAAAGAAAATGCAGTCACAAGCGGCGGACTTCCCGCATTTGGAACGAACGTCCTTGTAAATATCCTCAACTCCGTCGGTTCTCTTCCAACCAGGAATTTCCGTGAGTCGCACTTTGAAACGGCTGACAAAGTCGGAGGAGAATCACTTGCCGCAACAAGGATGCACAGGAATAAGGCATGCGCCTTCTGTTCAATAGGTTGCGGAAGGGTCGCATGGAGTGAAGGCAAGTATGCGGGAGAGGGCGAAGGCCCCGAGTATGAGACAGTCTGGTCCTTTGGTCCTGACTGCGGCATAGACAACATTGATGTCGTAAACAAGGCAAACTTCATCTGCAATGAACTTGGGCTCGACACGATAACAATGGGAAGTACGATGGCCGCAGCTATGGAGCTGTATGAAACAGGTGCCATAGGAAAAGACGAAGTCGGACACGAGCTTAAATTCGGCAGCGAAGATGCCCTGATAGCTCTTGTCGAAGCTACAGCATACAGAAAAGGCTTTGGCAATGAGCTCGCAGAGGGATCCTTCAGGCTTGGGACAAAATACGGCCATCCCGAATTCTCCATGACAGCAAAAAAACAGGAGATGCCGGCATATGACCCGCGCGGTATCCAGGGAATAGGACTCAACTATGCTACCTCAAACAGGGGTGGATGCCACGTCCGCGGATATACCATATCTCCTGAGATCCTTGGCCTGCCGGAAAAACTTGACCAGCAGTCCATTGTTGAAAAACCGGCATGGGTAAAGGGATTCCAGGATCTAACGGCAGCAGTTGACTCCGCAGGCATGTGCCTCTTTACAACATTCGCACTCGGAGCACCCGCTATCGCAGACGAGATCACAGGTGCATCAGGCATTGAATTCTCCGGTGACGAGGTGGCATTGGCAGGCGAGAGGATATACAACCTTGAAAGGCTGTACAATCTCAGCGTCGGATATACAAAAGCAGACGACACGCTGCCTGCAAGGATGTTCAACGATCCTATCAGCTCAGGCCCGATGAAGGGCAACGTAAGCCGCGTTCCCGAAATGCTCCCTCATTACTATGAGGCAAGGGGCTGGGATGAAAACGGAGTGCCGACACCGGAAAGGCTTGAAGCGCTGGGACTCAGGGAGTTTATGACTATTTAAGGACCATTTGTACAAAACAATAACCGGATCTTCACAGCGTAAGGAGGCGAGCCCTTGATAAAGGTCGGTTTTTTCGCAGATATAAGGACTATGGTCGGCACCAAGGAGATAACAATGCCTTTAAGACCGACTCTTGGACTCCTCATGGAGGATCTGAATGTGAAGTTCGGCAAAAAATTTCGTGATTTCTGTATGGACGGAGACAAAATATCCAAAAGGGTCAACATCCTTGTCAACGGTCACCATATGCTCCATCTCCAAAATGACGATACCCCGCTTAAAGACGGAGACGACGTAAGGATATTCCCGCTAATCGGCGGAGGCTAAATAGGATCTCAACCAACTTGATCAAAATAAGAGCCACGGACATTGTGAGAAGTGTCCGTGGCTCTTATTTTGATAAGCTCTCAGCTGCTATATCTGTTTTTTCCAGCGTGCTCCCTGCGGCGTGTCTTCGATAGTGATCCCTTTTGCAGCCAGCAGATCCCTTATTTCATCAGATCTTTTGAAATTCTTGGATTTCCTGGCCTCGACCCTCTCAGCAAGTAGCGCGTCTATTTCGGCATCAGAGCCTTCCTCAGTCTGAAAGAATCCAAATACGCTGTTCACTTCATCAAAGAAATCCTTTGCAGCCTTTATACCCCCCCTGCATATTCCATCGTTTTCCGTCAGGTGGACATTAACAGCCCTGACCAAGTCAAATATGCTGCCAAGGGCCCCGGCTGTGTTGAAATCATCTTCCATAGCATCCTTATAGCCTTGACGGGCACGGGTCACAGCTTCAGCAAGGGCGTCGTCCCTCTCACAGGGGCTACGGTTTGCCACGGCAAAATTAAGGTCAGAATAGCAGTTGTTGATCCTTTCAAGTGCGCTCTGAGCCTGGTCCAGACCCTCTTTAGAAAAATTGATGGGGGAGCGGTAGTGCGCACTCAGAAGGAAGTAGCGAAGCACCAGCGGATTAAATTTATTTCTTATGTCTCTCACCGTCATGAAATTGCCAAGGGATTTCGACATCTTTTCTTTGTCGATCATTATGTATGCGTTGTGGAGCCAGTATTTTACAAACTGGCATCCGGAAGCGCACTCAGACTGGGCTATCTCGTTCTCGTGGTGGGGGAATACAAGGTCGCTGCCTCCGCCGTGGATATCTATCGAGTCTCCGAGATACTTAGTAGACATTGCGCTGCATTCGATGTGCCAGCCCGGGCGGCCGTTGCCCCATGGACTCTCCCAGAAAGGCTCTCCCGGCTTGCTGGCCTTCCAGAGAGCAAAATCAAGCGGATTATTTTTTCTTTCATCCACTTCGATCCTTGCTCCGCTCACAAGCTCGTCTATGCTCTGTTTTGAGAGTTTGCCGTATTCCGGGAAACTTACTACTGAGAAGTAGACATCGCCATCTTTTTCATAGGCGTGGCCTTTCTCTATGAGAGTCTTAACGATCTTGATTATCTCCTCAATTTCGTGGGTAGCCCTGGGGTGGATATCCGCTCTCTTGATACCAAGAGCATCAGCGTCCTCAAAATATTCCGCAATGAACTTTTCCGCCAATTCAGGGACAGTTATTCCCATCTCGTTTGCTCGTCTGATCATTTTGTCGTCTATGTCGGTGAAATTCTGGACAAACTTCACCTCATAGCCGGTTGCCTCAAGATATCTCCTGAAGAGATCAAAGAGAACAAAAGGCCTCGCGTTGCCGATGTGAAAAAAATCATATACAGTAGGTCCGCAGACGTAAAATCTGACCTTGCCTTTTTCTATTGGTTCAAATGGTTCTTTTTTTCTCGTAAGATCGTTATAAACTACCAGAGCCATTGTGGCACCTCCTGAATGCTACTTTAACCGTACTATGATATCCTATACCATGAGCCTGACATCAGCAATCGCAGAAAGGAATTTTTATTTGAAAAGAGAAGACCTTCTTAATCATATAAAAGCATTTCCGGATAAACCCGGAGTATATATGATGCGTGATCCGGACGGCAAAATAATTTACGTCGGCAAGGCGAAATCCCTCAAAAAGAGGGTCTCTTCATATTTTCGCCATTCCAACTTCGCTTCGCCCAGGCTGAGAAAACTGGTAGATACAATATCTGATATTTCGACCATCAGGACAGAGACAGAAATAGAGGCTCTTATCCTCGAAAACAGACTGATTAAATTGTATCAGCCCTTCTTCAATGTAGACCTTAAGATGAACGAACGGTACGCATATATAAAAGTCACATCAGAAAAATTTCCGCGTCTTGTGGTAACCAGGCATAAGCAGGATGATGGAGCAGTTTATATAGGCCCGTTCGTAAGAGTCTCCGAGGTGAGGGAACTTCTTCGCCTTATAGAGCGCTATCTACCTCTGCGTTACTGCAAGGGGAAAATAACGGAGCCAAACAAAAAGATCCGTCCATGCATGAGACATTCTCTTGGACACTGCCTTGCTCCCTGTGCCGGGCTTTGCACTGAAAATGAGTACAGGGAAAGGGCGGCGGATGTAATAATGATGCTGCAGGGCAAAGGTCTTGAGCTAGTCGAAAAGCTTAGAAAAAAAATGGACAGGTCGGCACAGAACCTTGAATTTGAAGAGGCAGCGTCACTTCGAGACACGATCAGGGCGATCTGGAGAGTCAGCCGCCAGCGAAACAACATTCCGGAGATCGAGGCAGGCAGGGACAACTTCTGGGAGACGCTGAACCGCCTCCAGGATGTTTTAAAACTGCCCATGCTTCCGTGGAGGATAGATGGTTTCGACATATCGCACACCGCAGGGAAAGAGACAGTAGGTGTGGTTGTCGTCTTTGAACAGGGATACCCTAACACCTCCCTGTACAGAAGGTTCAACATAAAGACTGTCGAGGGCATAGATGACTTCAGGTCTATGAAAGAGACTCTGCTTAGGAGATATAAAAGGTGCATGGACGGACAGGAGCCGATGCCCCAGCTTATCCTGATCGACGGCGGTCCGGTACAGCTTGAATTTGCAATGGAGGCGTTGAAGGAACTTGAGATCATCGGCATACCGATAATTTCCCTGGCCAAGGAAAATGAGGAAATATACATACCGGATCAAAAAGAACCCATATGTCTTGATCACACAGATCCTGCACTGAGGCTTCTGCAGCACGTAAGGGACGAATCTCACAGATATGCGATAACATCCCACAGGACTGCCAGGGGCAAGAATTTCAGGAGGAGCAAACTTGAAGATGTTCCCGGAGTCGGAAGGACCAAAGCTGCTCAGCTCATAACAAAATTTGGAAGCACAAGAGCTATAATGGATACCGCCGAGGAAGACCTGGCTTCAGCGCCGGGAATCGGCAGGACACTGGCTAAAAGGATACAGCAGCATCTCAGGCAGGCAGATGAAGGGAGTCCGGAAAATTGACCTCTCATGATCAGAAGATACAGGATGAACACTATATGAGGATGGCTCTTGCCTTAGCACTGAACGGTACCGGTTCTGTCAGTCCCAACCCCCGGGTCGGATGCGTTATAGTGCGTGATTCAAAAATAATAGGCACAGGGTGGCATAAGTGCTGCGGAGAACCTCACGCAGAGGTTGAAGCTGTCAGGAATGCCGACGGAAATGTAAAAGGTTCCACCGTATACGTCAATCTTGAGCCATGCTGCCATCAGGGAAGGACCCCTCCGTGTGCGCCAATGCTGATCGAAAAAGAAGTTTCGCGTGTCGTGATCGGAATGACAGACCCTAACCCAATAGTAAACTGCCGTGGAGAAAACATGCTCAGGGATGCAGGGGTGGAGGTAACAAGCGGAGT
>JBFXIQ010000059.1:0-2675 GCA_050175815.1 Synergistaceae bacterium | reverse complement strand
AATATCTTGAACTTGGCAGTCTTGATGATGCGATAAGCATCAAAGATATCAATACCTCCGCCTGCGGGGATGACATTTGGATCAGGGGGGTGCTTTCATGTTCACAGGACTTATAGAGACTATAGGCAAAGTTGCAGCGATACATCCCAGAGGGGATGTCTGGCAGTTCGACATTGAGGCACCAAAGATAGCCGGAGAGCTGCGTATCGGCGAGTCTGTATCGATCTCGGGTGCGTGCAGCACAGTAATCCGGTCCGACGACAGATTTTTCAGCATAGAGGTAATGGAAGAGACAAGAAAAAAAACAAAACACGGAAATTTTAAAAACGGCTCACGGGTAAACCTTGAAAGGGCGATGAGGCTGGATTCAAGACTTGACGGTCACATTGTTTCCGGCCACGTAGACGGACTTGCCGAGGTCCATAAAATTGAAATATTTCCTGAGACAAGGAAATATTATTTCAATGCCCCTCAGGATATCCTATCCGGGATCGTTCCCAAAGGCTCAGTCGCAATAGACGGAATAAGCCTCACAGTAATAGATGTCACCACGGATACCTTTTCAGTCGGCATCATTCCGACAACTATCTCGGAAACTACACTTTCAGAACTCAGAGAGGGCGATGCAGTAAATATCGAAACAGATATCCTTGGTAAATATATAACTAAATTTTTGAATACTCGTTTTTCCAACGCTGATGAAGGCGGGGAGATGAAAAATTCTCTTACATGGGATAAACTTGTAAAATATGGTTGGGTCTAGGGGGATCAGCAGAGAATGTTCAACACTATAGAAGAAGCGATAAATGATATCAAACAGGGAAAAATGATAATCGTCGTAGACGACGAAAACAGGGAAAATGAGGGTGACCTTGTTATGGCGGCAGACTGCTGCAGGACCGAGGACATCAATTTTATGATAAAAAATGCAAGAGGACTTGTCTGTGTGCCAATAGGAGCCGAGCAGGCAAAAAAACTCCAGCTCAATCCGATGGTTGAGCACAACACCGATTCACACGGGACAGCATTCACAGTCTCAGTGGACCACGTAAAAGATACAACTACAGGAATATCAGCCGCGGAAAGGGCAATAACAGCCAAAGCGTTAGCAAACCCGCTTTCAAGGTCGGATGATTTTCACAGACCGGGACATATTTTTCCATTGGTGGCACGTCATGGAGGAGTACTTAAAAGAGCAGGGCACACTGAGGCGGCGGTCGACCTCTCACGTATGGCCGGATTCAACGAAGGCGGAGTGATATGTGAGATCATGAACGAGGACGGAAGCATGGCAAGGCTGCCACAGCTTCTTGAATTTGCGAAAAAACATGAAATGAAGATCATTACAGTTGAAAATCTTATCCGTTACCGCGTAATGAGGGAAAAATTCGTTCGCAGGGAAGCCACAGTCCACATGCCGACAGCCTGGGGAGATTTTGTATGTCATGCATACACGAGCCCTTACGGTGACAACCCGGGTGCGCTGCATCTTGCCCTTGTCAAAGGGGAGGTAGACGGAGTGGATGACGTGCTGGTGCGTGTGCATTCAGAGTGTTTCACGGGAGACCTTCTCGGTTCCCTGAGATGCGACTGCGGACCACAGCTCCACAAAGCAATGATGATGATAGAAAAAGCCGGAAGCGGAGTCCTTCTCTACATGAGACAGGAGGGACGTGGCATCGGACTTCTTGCCAAACTAAAAGCCTATGAGCTTCAGGAAAAGGGAATGGACACTGTCGAGGCTAACGTTGCCCTTGGCTACGCACCGGATTCCAGGGATTACGGAGTTGGTGCCCAGATACTGGCAGATCTCGGACTTAGAAAGATCAGGCTTATGACCAACAATCCTGTTAAGATAACAGGACTCAAAGGATATGGGCTTGAAATAACGGAAAGGGTGCCGATCGAGATCGATCCAAACCCGTTCAACGAAAAATATCTCAATACAAAGGTCAGCAAGATGGGGCACGTACTTAGCAACTCTATGTGCAAAGAGATGGAAAAAGAGGAAACAAAACTATAATATCGATTCATTAAAACTTTTGAAGGGGAGAATTCATATGAAAATAGTCCAGGGAAATATGATCGGGAGCGGTCTTCGTTTCGCAATTATAGCGTCCAGATTCAACGAGCTTATTACCTCAAAACTTATAGAAGGCGCAAAAGACGCGCTATCACGTCATGATGTACGCCACCAGGACATAGATGTCTACTGGACACCGGGAGCTTGGGAACAGCCTGTAGTGGCAAAAGAGATCGCAATGAGCGGCAAATATGACGCTATCATAACTTTGGGCGCTGTCATCCGCGGCGACACCACACATCACGAATACGTAGCAGGTGAGGCAGCTAAGGGACTGGCCCATGTAGGTCTTGAGCATCGCATCCCTGTAGCGTTTGGGATAATCACATGTGATAACCTCGAACAGGCTCTTGCCCGCTCAGGCAGCAAAGCCGGAAACAAGGGCGCTGACGCTGCACTTGCAGCGCTTGAGACAGCCAATCTTCTCAGGGAAGTGCGTAAGGACAGAGGAGCTGATGCATAATGCTTGATATCAAATGGGTGAGGGAGAACACAGAAGAATTTGCCGTGATGCTGGCAAACAGGAAATACTCCTTCCCACTTGACCGCTTTATAGAGCTTGACTCCATGCGCAGAGAGACCCTTCTTGAAG
>JBFXIQ010000058.1:0-8697 GCA_050175815.1 Synergistaceae bacterium | reverse complement strand
TCCAGTCGTCCTCATATATGCCGAGAGCTGAGCGGCAACATGAACGAAGACATTCTCCGCAGTCTATACAGAGCTCTTCGATAATGTCTATTTCACCGTCTACCACACGTATTGCCTCCGTTGGGCAGACTCTTATGCAGTTTACACACCCCTGACATGCATCTTTAAATACTTTTATGCTATGTTCCATGCGGTTCGCTCCTCCGTAACAGCCGACATTTAGCTGGATCTCTCGCAGCGGCTGGATTCAATAACTGCATATCGCGGATCAGTAGCTGAGAGTTGTTTGCTTTAGCGGATCTCAGCCGGAACCAAAAGTAAAAAATAGTATGTCTGACCTGAACAAGCTTTTGGACAGGGCTTTTCTCTGATCTTTATTTGTTGAAAAAAACTGTTGATCTTAACACTGTTCCTTTTCCGAGAGTCGATTCTATCTCAAAAATATCCGAGTTTCTCTTTATGTTCGGAAGTCCCATGCCTGCACCAAACCCCATCTCCCTGGCCTGGTTGGAAGCAGTTGTATAACCCTCTGTCATTGCCTGTTCAATGTCAGGGATCCCCGGACCTTCATCCTCGGCTGTTATTTCGAGCCTGTCCTCTGATATGACGGCCTTTAACATGCCACCGTTTGCGTGGATGACAAGATTTATTTCTGCTTCGTATGCGATCACAGCAGCTCTTCTGCATACATCTGACTGTATGCCAAGCATCTTGAGGGTGTTTTTTATGTTATTTGAGGCAGTCCCTGCAACCATAAAATTGTTGCCCTCGATCCTGTATTCCATACATACAGGAGCAGCCATATTGCTATGCCTCCCGTGGCTGTGGCACGTAACTGGGTTTTACACCTGCTGCGTAAAGTTTTCCGCAGACCTCGTAGAGGCTGAACTTAGACAAAAGGACCGGAATCCCGCTCTCCTTTGCAAGATTAACGGTCTCTTCAAGTGGTATCTTTCCCCTTACGAAGACTATCGCAGGCAGGTCAAGCATCTGTGCTGTCCTTACTATCTGAATGTTTGTAAGTCCGGTGAGAAGAAGAGAGCCCGGTGAACAGAATGCGAGCACATCGCTCATCAGGTCACATGCATATGCGTAGGGTACATTTATCTCGCCCAGATCTACGTCAGAAATTACCTCAGCGTTGATTATCCCAGCCAGTTCTTTTAGATTCATTTTTTACATCCTCCTATGAGACTCTATGTGTAGTATTGTTGTATTGATACAACCATAATAATTTTACAGCTTTGCGCAAAAAATAACAAGCTTAATAAAATGATACTGTTTTCCCTATTTTATAATATTTTCCTGGCCTTAATTTTAAGTAATATCTCATATTCTTATTTAAGAACATATTTTTACTGATCTGGCACTTCTGCCGTAGTCGAAATGGAAAGGGATGCCGCTTCCCATTTTATCTCGTCCAGGTTTTCTTTGATATGTTCCCTAAGCCAAATACCGATCTCCGCAGAACGGAGCATCTCCCTGTCTCCGTCCAAGGCTTCTATTATCTCATCTGTGTCCAGTACGAATTCTCCTGAATCCGTTTTATGCCTGTAAGTCCAGTGTACCTCCGGAGAACCCATAATGAGGGCCATAATTGTGGCGGGGATATCACCCAGCGGAGGTCTGTCTATGCTGCTCATTCTGAAGGTCGCGGTCGTTTTTGTTCCTTTGCCGGGTTTTGATCTTATTTCGAGCCCACCTTCACATAGCTCTGCAGACTGCCGGAGGAAGGGAAGACCCATACCTACCCTTCTGGTCGTCCTTGTCGTAGTGAAGGGATCGGTCACTTTTGCCACAAAATCTTCAGTCATTCCTTTTCCGTTGTCCTCCACCGAAAAAGTAAGCCTATCAACGGACCTCTCTTCCAGTATCTCGATCCTGACCTCTGTACTGTTTGCCATGACGCTGTTTTCTGCTATGTCCAGTACATGTGCGGAAAGATCTTCAAGCAATTTTTTCACCCTCCGATATTTTTTCTTCGGTGTTGAGTTTTATCCTTTCCGGAGCGCTGTAGACATTGAATCTTCCATTCCTTGCAAAGCCAATTAGTGTCATATTACAGCGCCTCGCAGCATCCGCGCCGTCTGCTGTGGCAGCAGAGATGCTCGCCATTACCGGTATTCCGGCCCCTGCCCCTTTAAGTACCATGTCTTCCGGCAGACGTCCTGACGTTATGAGCGCTGCATCACTCGTTTTTATGCTGTTTTTCAAAAGCCAGCCGATCGCTTTGTCAACCGCGTTATGCCTTCCGACATCCTCTGTCCTGAAAAACCTCTCTCCGCCGGGAGAAACGAGTGCTGCGACGTGCACGCTTCCGGCCTGCCTGAACAGGGGTGCTTCCGAGATCCAGTCAATGCCGGACATGATCGCATCAAAGGAGATCTGCCATTCGACAGGAAGAAAAGAAGAGTCATTATTTTCCCTTTGTTCCTGTAAAAAAGCTCCCGATGCAGTGTGAAGGAACCTGGATTCCAGTTTCCAGCCCTCTCTTTTATTTGACCTTTCAACTATTATCCTGCTGCCGTCCTTTTTAATAGACCTGATATCTTTCATGCTCTCTATCATTCGCCTGCAGTAGAGGTTTCCAAGAGCCCACAGCTCTTCCTCCCCCGGCGTGAATATAACGACAGCTTCCCGGGAACCGTCTACTTCAAGGATCATCCGTTTTTCGACGATCATATCATCATCGATCTTTTTAACGGTCCCGTCGCTGAACATCCTAGTAATATCTTTTTTTACAGTACGGCCATCCATCCTTATGCCCCGCTTTCTGACTTTTGGTCTGATCTACTGCCGCTTACATTTTACTACACCTTAGTCATTTAATTTTTACACACATCAGAGATAATTTGGGCTATACTACTTCTTGTCTTTACATTCTCGCGGAACGCCTGCCAATTATCGATCCTTCAATGCCGGCAAGATAACAGAAAGAAGAGATACTCTCATGTCCGAAAACAGCACATCACTTGCCAAACCTGCGAGGTTCAGAGATTATCTGATCATCCTTACTGCGATCACCATATGGAGTGCCAGTTTTGCAGGGATGAAAGTCGCCCTTGAACAGGCTCACCCAATGGTAGTGCTATGGATGAGGCTTGGTCTTTCCCTCCCTTTCCTCTTCGCAGGATCGTACCTCCAGAAAACATTCCGTCTCCCCGCGAAGCACGAACTATGGCCCCTGCTCATCATGAGCTTTCAGGGTATATTCCTGGTTTTAGGTCTGCAGAATTTCGCAATGAAAACAGCAAGCGCCTCTACGGCAAACTGGATCATAATCTGTTCTCCTGCATTCGTGGCACTCCTGGGATGGATATTCCTCAAGGAAAAAATTACGCGTATGGGGTTTTTAGGACTTTTTATCTCAGCCCTTGGAGTAATAGTGGTCCTGCGTCTGGGTTCAGCCGGCACAGTCAGAACATCTGGGTCATTCGGGACGATCGGAGACCTGCTGATCCTTTTTTCTTCTCTCAACTGGTCAATATTCCTTGTCTTCTCCAAAAAAGTCCTGAAGGACGATCTTCCATACAGCTTCGTTCTTTTCTGGGAGATGTTTTTCTCATTTATTTATGCGGCATTGGCGGTACTGGTTATGGGATACGATATCTCTGTCATTGGATCCTTCAGCGCACGGACATGGACCGCAGTGGCATTTCTTGGCGCGGGTGCTTCCGCAGGAGCATATTTTTGCTGGTTTCACGGCCTTTCTGTACTTCCCGTGTCAAGGATAATAGCCTTCCAGTTCTTGCAGCCATTTGCAGGAGCGCTAATTGCATATCTGCTTCTTGGCGAGCATTTCACGATATGGCTTTTTGCCGGCGGTATAACGATAATGTATGGGGTGTACTTGGTAAACAGAAAATAAATAACAAGACCTCAGCGTGGATGACCCGTCACTGAAAGATGGACTGAAGATATAAGCTGAAAAGACCGGAGGATCAAAATTAAGCAATGGCGGCAACAAACAGAGAAGATATCCAATCAAAAGAAGCTTCTTTCGCAAATTATGCGATGGTATTGGTCGCTGTAACCATTTGGGGAGGAAGTTTTCCATCAACAAAATTTGCACTCGCACAGGCCGAACCAATGGTAATTATGTGCCTCAGGCTTCTTATCGGAATGCCGGTGCTGCTTGCGGGATCACTTTTGGAAGGATCTCTTAGGCTCCCTTCAAAAAGTGAAGCTGCTGCACTGTTCCTCATGGGATTCCAGGGAATATTCTTTCATCAGTCGATACAGTGCTACGCAATGAGAACAGCAGGAGCAGCCAACGCTAACTGGATGATGATAGCAACACCTGCATTGGTCGCGATCCTGGGCAGGATATTCCTCAAAGAAAAGATCTCGGGCAGGGGAATATGCGGGATGATCCTCGCCGCAGCGGGAGTCACTCTCGTTATCGGACGCGGAACAGTCATTACTGCAAATTCAGGAAGTTTCGGAAGCATAGGAGATCTGATCATGCTGCTTTCGGTTCTTAACTGGGCGATCTTCCTGACTGTTTCAAGGAGAGTGCTCAAAAATGACCTCCCCCCGGCATTTGTGATTTTTTGGGAAATGCTTTTTGCACTTATAGTGGCAACACCCTTCTCAATATTCATAGGAAGTGATTTTTCGGTCATCCCCTCTTTCACCACGGGAACATGGACAGCCTTGATCTTTTTGGGGGCATTTTCATCTGCTCTGGCCTACATTTTCTGGTTCAAAGCACTTTCTGTCTTCACGGTAGCCAAGGTCGCTGTTTTCCAGTTCCTTCAGCCGATAGCGGGAGTGGTAATATCTTATTTCCTGGTAGGGGAAAGATTCACTCCTTGGCTCTTTGCAGGAGGAGCGATGATCCTCTGCGGGGTCTGGCTGGTCAATAAGAAATAACGCACCGTTTCAACAGACTTTATTCACACTTTACTGTTGCTTTGAGAAAAAATATTTTTGTGTCAGTTACCCGATATTACCTCTTTTACACCTTTTTTAAGGAGCCAATCCCTGGCCCTGTCGCATATATCTCCCTGCAGGATCACATTTCCGTTCTCAACAAAAGATCCGCAGCCGAGACCTCTTCTCATCTCTTTCGCAAGTAGGTCTCTTTCTATGTTTGAGTCCTTCGGAACTATCACGGCCGTCACAGTCTTTCCCCCACGGCCTGCTGTCTGTCGCTGAAGCGAGACCCTGTAGAGGCAGGGCACAACGCTCTCTACTTTTTTTTCAGGATCAATTTTTACGTCTTTGTCTCTTTTTACCTCTGGAACAGGGGGAGGCGGTAGCTCTGTATTACCGTCTCCGCGAAAGAGGGCACCGATCGACAGTCCCAGGTTTTCGTCAGCCCCAAGCGTAAAACCTTGCCCTGATGTGAGTTTTCTTTTCTTTTTCACTGACGACATTTTCCAGTCCCTCTTTTTTGGCTTAAAATAGGAAAAGACACTTTGCTTCGCCATTTATGATTATATACTTTGGGGGCCTTTTAAATGTCAGAGAGCCAACACTTTGCAGTAAATTTTACTTCGGCACTGAGGATGCTCGGCAAGACACCGGGTGGCGGCATCCTCGAACTGAGACGTGGGGCCGGTGCTTTTGCGACCGGGATGCCCTTCGCCGGAGAGAATTATGCTCTGTTTGATAACTGCGCATCAGAGGAAGAGACCCTTCGGGTACTTGCTTTTTTTTCGGGCAGAAAATTGCCCTTCGTCTCAATGCAGCTTCCTGAACTGAAAAAAGGAGTTTCGGGAACGCTTGAAAAGAGAGGCCTTTCCTTCCGGGCGGAATATCTTGCGATGTTCATAAGGATCTCTTCTTCAACAAGGGAGCAGGATCAGTGCGTTAAGAGAGTTACAGACAGGTCCGGTGCAATAAAATGGGCGGAAGCGGCCTGGACCGGGTTTGGCGGAGATCTTGCGGTTCCCGACTACTACAATAGTTTTTCTGTATATCTGAGCAACTGCCCTGAGAATCGCCTATACTATCTTGAAAAAGAGGGAATGCCTCTCTGTTCCGCACTTCTGCATAAAGCTGGCAGCACCTGCGGGCTTTATTACTTTGCAACAAGGCCGGAGGCAAGGAGACAGGGACTGGCCGCAAGGCTTATGGACTCCCTGGTTGACCATGCTTCTGATTTTTCTGATAACCTGGTCCTTCTGGCAACCGAGATGGGCGCCAAAATGTATAAAAGCTACGGGTTTATAGATCTTATGAGAGTTCCTGTCTTATCCGGATCCGACGATATTTGATCTTTAAAATGGACGAAATCTTGAAAGGGGATCATATAATGGACAAACTTGAGAAATTCTGGAGGGACGCTCCGGGTGGATTTACCGTCTGCTCAGAGACCGGGGTAACAAAAAACATGGTTTTGAATGCAATAATTGACGGTGCGAAGGATCTTGAGACGCTGAAGGCAGCTGTCCCCCTCTGCTTCGATAATATATGCGCCTCAAATAACCCCTCTGGGGAAGGATGTTCTGAAAACGCCCAAGTCCTCCTCGCGATCTACGCTCCGGTATATGAGTTCATGAAGGAAGGACATTCCCATGAGCATGATAAGGAATGTGGAAATAAACCTTCTGAAAACTGCGGAAGCTGCAAATTGTGCCAATAAAGGCATAAAACATCAAAAAACAGGGGGCTGTAAATTCAGCCCCCTGTTTTTTGATTATAGCTTTTCTATTTTTATGGCAGCTTCCTTGAGCCATTCTGAATTTTCTTTTTCGATCTCTCCGGCATCGCAGAGAGCAGCGACATCCTTACTTATAGGTATGCTTGCAAGGAAATCTATTCCGTGTCTTTGAGCTGTCTCTCTTACTCTGCTCTCACCAAATATTTTAATTTCTTTTCCACAGTCGGGACAGATCACTGAACTCATGTTCTCTACTATTCCGAGAATAGGCACCTTCATCTGCTCTGCCATACGAACGGCCTTCTCTACTATCATCGAGACAAGTTCCTGTGGGGAAGATACAATTACTATTCCATCTACAGGAAGTGACTGGAAGACGGTAAGTGGGACATCTCCGGTTCCCGGAGGCATGTCAACAAACATATAATCAACACCCGACCATATCACGTCGCTCCAGAACTGCTTAACTACTTCTGCAACTGCCGGACCTCGCCATATGACAGGAGTGGTCTGGTCTTCAACTAAAAGATTTATTGATATTATGTCTATTCCTGTTTTAGTCGTTACCGGAATAATGCCTGATTCGTTTGCCTTGGCCAGACCTGACAGCCCAAACATCTTGGGTATCGAGGGACCTGTAATATCTGCGTCCAAAATGGCTGCCTGATGCCCCATTTTCTGCATCTGAGCAGCCAGAAGGGAAGTTACTAAAGATTTTCCCACCCCTCCCTTTCCGCTTACGATCCCTATGACTTTTCCCACACTGCTAAGCGGGTTTGGCTTGGCTCTGAAATCAAAGGGCTGTGTCCTGGAAGAGCATTCCTCCCCACAGCTTCCGCATACATGTGTACAATTTTCATTTTCTGTCATCTTCTGCATCCCCTTGTATTAAATTGATCTCTCCGGGTCGGAAGCGGCAGTAGCTGCATTCTTTTTTCCCTTTACAGTCCGCCTCTGACAATTCGAAATGTCCTCCGTCTATACGGATCTCCCTGCCTCTGCAGAGAGCCTCCGCTACTTTTTTGTGAGCAGAGTAAAGTATCCTCTGCAATGTGCCTCTTGATATATTCATTAGAGATGCAGCGCGGTCCTGGTCCATAGATTCGAAATCACAAAGGCGCAGTGACTCTACCTCCTCAATGGATAGTATGGTCACATCCTCTGCACTGCCCTCAGGAATAAAGCGCAGAGTTTCAGGAATACTGCAAACTCTTCTGCATTTGACCTCTCTAGACAATCCCATTCTCCTTTTGCGTGCATATGCACACTTGAGAAATATATTCCTATGACAGGATTACGTCAAGGAATTTTTTTGCGGCCAGGATAATTTGTCTTTACATCGCAGTTAATTACTTTGCTGATATGACACTTTATGTAACAGTAATTTACTTATGCATTCAGTAATCTGAGTCTCATTACTGATGACAGGTTTTAATTTTCTGTGTATTCTGGTAACTAGAAATCGCCCCGTCCGCTTTTAGCAATTGATTATTCCGATCAACAGAAATCAAGGTTCACGGCAACGAGTTCCAGATTCCCGTATCGCAGTTTCAGTTACAAAGCGGCGTAAGTCCGGATCATCTGCAGGGACCGGAGCGGGGCGATATAAGATCGGAAGAGGGGGCTCTCGTAAGAGAGTCCCCCTCTTTGTTGGCATGCAATTGGGGTATCTGGGAGCGCTGGCTTAGCATAACGATGGTGAAGCTGCAACAAATACTGTCGCGTGAAGCCGTTGTGAAGCAATGGTGAAACGGTTGTATTAAATCAAAACCAAGAATCTAAGCCCCTTCTCGTCGCCCCGGTATGCACCTGAGCCGAGGTCCATTGTTTTGACTTTGATTCCGATATCTTGGCGGACATAAAACAAAAATCTGTGGATCCCAGCTCAAAGGCATACCGGGATCCACAGGTTCTTTTAACTATTTTCAGGGCAGCCCCTAACAATTATTTGCCAACTCTGGTCTGTCGACTGTTTGAACGCCTTTACAATCGCTTCACCACGGCTTCACGCCGGTTGTCTTCCGGCAGTTTCACGCGACACGGTGTTCGTCGCGTTTTACAACGGTTTATTTGGGAGCCTTCTTGAC
>JBFXIQ010000057.1:0-8934 GCA_050175815.1 Synergistaceae bacterium | reverse complement strand
AAAACCCTTCATATCCTTGCCGTCAAATGTGAACGTTACTTCCTTGCCGTGATGGAACTCAAGTATCGGGTGTTTCTGTATCAGTTCCATGCCCTCTCTCCCTCCTTGTGCTTGCTGACTTCCTTAACATGAAGTCTTGAATAAAAAAACAATTTGCGCCTGCCCCAACAGGGGTAAAAAACAGATGATTACTTTTAATGCATGCCTCAGTCTCTCAGGCAAAAATACTTTTGCTTAATACAAGCAGAAAAGCTGAACATTAATATAATACATATAAACATATTGCTTGAAAAATGATGTTTCTTCTTATTTATTATCGAATTCATAGATATACACTTGTGCATTTTTTCGCTTTTGTTGGCATTTTTATAGAAGTTAAATAATCATAAGTTTTTATATCAACCAAATTTTACTGTTTGTTTATAGAATGTCTTTTTTTATTTGCAGAAAATTTAACGTTACATTGTCTAATTGAAAAGATATTATACTTTTGTTGTCTTTTAGATAACTATTTGTGAAGTGTTATTCCGAAAAGTGGAAATATAGAGGGATATCATATATCGAAAATTAAATGATTTTTATTAAAGTAGTTTTACGGGGGCTTAAGTGACAATGTTCTGTTATTTGGTCTCCCATGTTTCCTCTGTAAGTTTTATCTGATGTATCTTTTCTTCGAAGCCGAAAACGGAGGCATCTATCTGGTTTACCACATAGTCTATCTGGTCCATGTGAGAAAAACTGTACCCTTCCGGCAGCCTGTTGGCAAACCTTTTGATTTTTAGAAGTGCCTGCAGATAGTTTCTCTCACTCCTGCGCATGATATCTG
Source organism: Synergistaceae bacterium (assembly GCA_050175815.1). Classification (GTDB taxonomy): domain Bacteria; phylum Synergistota; class Synergistia; order Synergistales; family Synergistaceae; genus Caenicola. Next base: position 8,108 of record JBFXIQ010000057.1, on the reverse strand, counting down.
CTGCATCCATTGCTTCGGGAGATTTCTGTTCCGCAAAAAGGACTGCAATAGCAATGTTGTACTCAGCTTCCATTTCATCGCTCCAGATGTCAGCAAGGATCTTGCGTACACTTTTCCTGAATCTCTGGTCCTTGATCTCGTTAAGCATCCTTCTGATTATCCTGAGCAGTTCTTCGACCTCCTCAACGACCTCTTTGTAGCGGCGTCTCGGAAGGGAAAATTCAGCCACCATCCTTGCTTCTTCTTCAACGGTGACTTCCTGTTTGAGGAGCTTTCCTACAGCAGGCTGGAGCATTATCTTTGCCTCTTCACACGGCATATCAAGGGTCTCAAGATAAAGCAGGCCTGTATCGTAATCGTGGTGTTCGCACTTGCTTCTTGGTATATATGTGACATACCCGGGGTTGAAAAAACCTTTTCTTCCTGCGCGGCCTGCCATCTGGAGGAATTCATTTTTTGTCAGCGGTCCGTCAATAAACTTTGCCATCTGACCAAATACAACGGTCTCAGCCGGAAGATTGACCCCAAGAGAAAGGGCGTCAGTACCTACGACAACGTCCAGTATCCTCTCCCTGAAAGCCATTTCCACAAGCAATTTTTCCTTTGGGAGAAAAGAACCGACATATATACCGACACCCCTAAGCATTATATCGGGCACATATGAGACATCAAGTATCTCAGCGATCTCCCTCAGCCGGGCTCTCTGACTCCTGCTGATCTTCTGGCGATACATGGATATCTGCGAAGCAAGCCACTCCGCACCCTTTTTTGAAAAAACGAAGACCAGCGCATCGTGTATTTTCGAAAAGCGTACACCGCTTCTGCAAAAGACGAGATCAGTAACCCTTTTATCCGTCTCAAAAAGAACGAAGTCACGCATTGCCGTCTCCTCAAGATATTTTCTTATTACGTCAGGGTTCCCGAACGTGGCGGACATGACAAGAAGGCCGCTGTCAAAGGAAGTCGACCTGAGCCCGTCTATATATGCTCTTGTTCTGTCCGGATCGTTGAATATAAAATGAAATTCGTCAACTATAACCTTTTGCCCGGGGATGCGGGCATATTTGAGGGTGTAAATTTCCTGTGTGCAGCAGAGCACCTGAGCTCCGGAGTTCTTTTTGAAATCTCCTGTCTCGAGTCCGGCATCAAAGCCCATTGACCTTAATTCCATATAACGTTCGTTTGAAAGTGCCTTTATGGGTGCTGTAAAAATGACCCTTCCGGAAGGTTCGGAAGTTTCACCGGAGGGATCCATCAACCCTGCCCAGACATATGCGACCCAGGTTTTGCCGCTTCCGGTGGGAGCTGATAATATCGCGCTCTTTTTTCCTATTGCATCTACCGCGTCGTTCTGCCAGCTGTAAAACATCGATCAGTGCAGCCTGATCAGGAGTATCGGCAATTTCCTGTCAACACCGCCGTTTTTTTGTGTTTTTTCCCCTACTTTTTCCGCACCCATATGGAGATAGAATTCTTCTACATTTGGGTCTGCTATGATGTTCAGTTCATCTGCGCCTACAGTCTCGGCTATTTCACATGCATGCAGGAAGAGTTCTCCTCCGACGCCCGTTCCGATGTGCTCGGGCACTACCCAGAGATGTCTTATCCACCACTTGGAATCTTCAAAAAGCTCAATGGAATAAAAACCAATTATCTCTCCGGTCTCTTCGTTTTCTGCAAGGTAAGTTGGATTTTTTTCAATGAAGTCATCTGTTATAGTCAGAAAATCGCGAAAGTTGCTCATCATCTCTACCGGGTATTCCCAGTATTCCTTCGAGCGCCATGCAACATCTGAAAGAAGCTCCGCTTCCTCCGGTTCGGCAGGACGTATTCGAACCTCTTCATCCAGCATTTATAGATCTTCTCCTTTTTTGATGCAGGACATTAAGTTATATCAAGATCAAATTTCGGTTATTATAAACCATTAACGAGATTCTGCCATAAAGCTCAGGAAAATCATCCGGCGGCACTGCATACCTCGGACGGAGGCACGTCTCACTCTACGGTCTCAGATACCTTCTTTACAGCATAGCGAAGCAATTCCGGGAGTATGTCCAGGGAATATTTAAGCCTCAGCCTCTCTGTTTTCTTGTGTGCATCCTCTCCGCTAGGTCCCAGGTTGATGACAGGAAGCCCCAGCGACTGCATCTCTTTCATCGGGATACTGTATATCTCTCCCCAGCCCGGCATGTTTTTTTCGAGTGCTTCAAGAGCATCAGCAGTGACTGTAGCACCTGCGTAACTGAGATCGCAGAGTCCCGCAAAGAGCTCTACCTCCCTCATTTCGATCGCATATTTTTCCCGCAGATACTCTTTTACGCTGCGCGCCGCCTCGACTGTCTGCATATCCCGCTTCTCCCCCGTAAAGTCGGTACGCACGGGAAGCCAAGGGGGCAGGAAAAAGCAGATCGCGTATGGCCCGTCAGTCCCGGACATGTCCGCTATCCTCTCTACGGCTTTCAGTCCTCTTTCTCTCATATCTCCTGAGGGGATATCTTTGATATAAGAGGCAAGATCTTCGTCAAAACCTGCGCCGTAATTTTCCCGGGCAATATCTTTTATCTCCTCCAGAGTGAATACCTTTGCACGGGGTACATCAAGGCTTTTTCCTTCGCAGCCCATCGCAAGAAGATTCCTGTATGACTCCGCAAGCTGTGCCATTGACTGATCAAGGGCATATCCCGCAATGGTCTTCATATGAGTCATGACATCGGCAGGAGTGTTCGTTGCAGTAAAACAGTTAAAGTAAGCAAATGCCCTGTCCGGTACTGTAACACTGTAGCCTTTTTTGATCACTCCCATGTCGAGGCATATCCATGAAGGCTCACATTTTCCATTTAGAGGATCTGCAAAATGCGGATTTCCCTCAGCGTATGAAACTATCCTCGAAACAGCAAGTGCCGATGAAAAGCCACTGTAATAGTTTCCGACATGCGAAGCACGTCCCCTCACGTAGAAGCTCGGCATTATCTTTCCCAGTGTGCCAAGGAATACTGCCGGTCCGCTTTCGCCCGAATACCCCGCCTCACCGGGCTCTGTATTAATGGCTGTCAGGAAATCAACACCTTCTTCTTTCATCTTATAAAGTACAGGGAGGACACCCCTCATGCCGGCTGAAGCATTCTCTTCGTCCCCTACGAACGCGGCAACTATGTTTACGTCAAACAGTCCCCTGTTTGCTGCAAATTCCTCTATGATATCAAGCTCCAGAGCGATCCCGCACTTCATGTCCATCGTTCCGCGGCCGTAAATTACATCCTCGCCATAGATGTTTAGGAGTTTTGTCATTTTGTTCACATTAAAGGCATCTCTGGCAGTGTCACCGTATACACTTACACCAACTACGTCATAATGACCGATCAGAAGAACAGTCCTGTCCGTTGGAACGGAGGCATCTACTCTTACAACCAAAGAATGAAGTTTTTCGCACGCCCCTTCCAGTGGTGTTTCGACCCACATGAGATGGCCTTTTTTTTCGATGAAATATGGAAGCTTTTCAAGCCTTTCCTTGATCCAGATACCAGGAAAACTCTCGTTTCCACTTTCTGTAACGCTGGGGATAGAGACCAGGTCCTCTATCATTTTCAGCAATTTATCTCTTTGGGACAAATTGACCGCCTCCGTGTAAAATTGAAAATTCTCAATATTGCAGTACCTACTTGACATTATATATCGTTACCGTGAAACTCTCTTCTAATCTTTTAAAGAGAGAGGAGTGCAGCCGTAAAGATGACCAAATCTTTTATCAAACCAATAATAACCCCGGAAGAGGCGGCAGGCAAGGTAAGAGAAGGCACTACGGTAATGCTCGGCGGATTCAATTACGGCGGAGTTCCATATACTGTCATCGATGCGCTGCACGATCAGGGGACGAAGAACATCAGGGTAATTTGCGTGGACGCAAGCCACTGCAACCCTAAAGTACCGGGACCTGTAGGCGTCGCAAGGCTTATCGTAAACAGGCAGGTAAGCTCCATGGTCATATCACACATGGGACTCAACGCGGTCGCACAGGAAATGTTCGCAAAGGGAGAGATAGATCTGTAATAGTCACCGAGTACTGCCTGATAAGAAACATAAACGGCAGGATGATCCTTGAAGAAACGGCTGAAGGTGTTGATCCTGAGGAACTGCAGCACAAAACTCCAATGCAATTTAATATAAGTCCCAACTTAAAAGCAATGACTTGCTGGTGATACAGTTAGTAGTTTTGAAAGTCGATAAAGCAGGGGCTCCCAAATATTTGGGGACCCCTGCTTCTTTCCTACTGTCCGAGAATTTCCCTTATCTTTTCCAGTCCCACAAACGTATCCTTTATTGAAGAACCCAGGATTTCCTGTCTTAATGCGAATACGTCCTGATAAATTTTATAGTTTTTGGGATCAGTCTCAAAACGGCCCCTGAACGTGATCCATTCTTTCATTGTTTTTTTGAGGTCGCTAATGTCCCCAACACCATATGCCGCTACTGCAACATCGGCCATAAGACCTCCCTCGCTTCTTGTCGGGATGTTGTAGGCTCCTCCGAGGATGTCCGCCTTGATCTGTGTCCAGAGGGGGCTTTTGCTCCCTCCTTCAGTACCGATTATCTCTTTGATCGGAATGCCGCATCCCCTGTATATCTGTATCATCTGAGCATATTCAAAAGCAATGGCCTCTAGTATAGAACGCCACATTGCAGCCCTGTCACTCGATCCGTAGAGCCCCAGGAATGCACCGCAAGCACCGGGCATATCGGGCCCCGCTCCCTGTAAGTAGGGGTAAAAAAGCACTCCTCCGGATCCGGGAGGGATCTCCCCTGCAAGCGCGTCCATCTCTGAATAAAAGGAAGGATCTCCCGGACATCCCGCAACATTATCCCTGAACCAGCGTAGAGACAGACCTCCGGCTCTTATCATGCTCCAGTAGAAATATGAATTTTCAAGTGTGCCTGTCGCAAACATCATACCCGGGGCAACCGATATCTTTTCAACCATGTCATCCACAGCCACGGCAAATATCGATGCTGTTCCCGCAACGTCTGTGCTGAGTCCGGGTTCGATCAGGCCTGATGCAAGCGCCGACTGCATCGTATCTCCGGCTCCGGCGACTATCGGAATACCCGGAGGAAGTCCCATTTTCCCTGCCTCTTCAGGGCAAAGATATCCCACTACGTCCCAAGGCTTAACTACCTTTGGCAGTATTTCCATTGGAATGCCCAGCGCTTTCATCTGTTTCGGCGACCAGTTCCTTGCATGAGCATCATATCCGATCAGCCAGCCGGACATAGTCGCCCAGTCTAGGAACGCTTCCTTTGCCTTAAGTCCGGCAAGAGTACCAAGGACAAATGGTCCGTTGTTAAGTACTTTTACAGCTTTTACCCGAAACCCTGTGTAATGGTTTAAGAACCACCTCAGTATTATTGGAGGCATGAATTCGTCCACTATGCAGTTGCCGCTCTCCTCGAGCCATACCGGTGCAACGTTGCCTTTTACCCACTCGGCCTCGCCCCTTGCACGATTGTCCAGATAGGGCACGAAGGGCGTGACAGGTTCCCAATTTTCATTAATGCCGACGACACCGCATATTATCCCGCTGGCAGAGATACCTCTTACCTCATTTGGATTGACGCCTGATTTATGAAGGCACTCTCTTACCCCTTCCTCTACATTTCTTACAAATCCGCGCGGATCCATCTCCGCCCGGCCGGGGTGAGGATAAGAAATTATATTTTCCCTGTACGCTTCCGCCATTCTTATAGAGTCTTCCCTGTAGAGAGCCGTTTTCGTTCCCATTGTCCCGCAGTCAAAACCTATGTAGTACCTGGCCATTTGCATTTCCTCCCGAAATATCATTTATTTAATAGGACACAAGAAAGAAGCCGGTCCCCGGCTTATTACTTTAGGAGGGGGATCGGCTTATCAAAATCAAAAACTCTTGCTGTTGCTTTCGCTCTCCCCGAGCTTATTCGTCACGGGGTTTCAGGATGGCCTTCATGTCTATCTCTGTCCAGTCCTGCGTGTCAGGTATCTTGAACCAGACCTGGAAGCGCTCCGGGACAACGACCATCTGGTATACGGTCATATCGGTGGTGGCACCGAGGTCTTCTATCCTTGTATCCATCATCTTCATCATCGTTTTGCTGTCTATAGTTCCCTTGAAATGTTTTGCGAGAGTCAGGAGGTTCTGTCTCCTCGACCTTGTCAGCCAGTTGGTCTTGTCTTCCGGTCTCGGCAGCCCCCACGAAAATTCTGTAAAGTGGTTGCTGAGGACTGTAAGTCCTTGCCTCGAATGGGATTCACGCCTTTTGACCTCAAAAACGGGCCATTCGTAGCATCTTGCGGTCTGTCCGTCTGAGACACCAATTATGTATGCGAAATTTGCCTTAGTCGTCTGGAAAAAGCTCTCTATCTCATCCAGCGAGGCTCCGTCAAGGAGGAACAGGAAAAGGGCTGCGACAGAAGGTACCCTGCTGTCATACCAGAGGGCTCCTCCGGAAGGCATCCCATTATTCAGCTCAAGGTATATCCCTTTCTCGTTCATTCCGTTGACTGCATAGATCTCACCGGCATAACCCATTGTGGCAGTGGAAAGCGATCCGTCTGCCGGATGGTAACATGCAATAACAATGTCATGGCTGAACTCTTTGAACCAGGGAAGGTAATCATAATTGCGCCCGTAGACCAGGGTCTCGCTCACGTAATCGCCCCAGGCCGCAATACCTGTGCACTGAGGGATATTAAGCGCTGTTGCAGCCAGAAGCTCTACCGCGTTGACCAGCTGTATCTGCTCAAGGCTCATCTTGGAAGTTTCCGACATTCCTCTGAGTATTTCCTTGAACCTGAAAGGGTAATTTGCGTAAAATTTGGCGGCCCGGTCTTTCATGTTATCAATGTTGATCCCGTTTTCATTTACAAGCTTCTCTGTTATGGCTCTATCATAGATGTGTTTCATTTCAGAAGCCATCAAGGCGCCGTACTGTCTTCCCATCTCTCTCCAGGTCCCATGGAGATCAATAATGTTGATTACTCCTTCACGTCTTTTGGTTCCTTTTTCAAAGGATTCCACAATTTGGCCTCCCGTCATTTTGCTTATTGCGTTATTATACACTGGTACATATAGATATTATCCCGTTAATGGGAGGTTTTTTTTTGGAAACTGAAAATTTTACAGAAACAGTCGAAGCAGAAGTCAGCGAAAACGAAGAGAAGCTGAGAAAATATGTTTCACTCCTTTCTGCTGCCAATGAGCTCGCCCGTCTGACAGGACCTTCCGATGAAGAGACTCTGTGGGGCTCACACGTGATGGACTGCGCATCAGCGCTGCCCTATCTTCCTTACGAGGGCAGGGTGATAGACGTAGGGACCGGCGGCGGCCTTCCCGGAATGGTATGGGCCATATGCCGCCCGGGGCTTCATCTGACCCTTTTGGACAGCATAACACGCAAATGCGCTCTGGTCGAAAAAATCGTGATCGCAATGGGACTGAAAAACGTAACTGTAGTCTGCAAAAGATCAGAAGAGTACGCAAAGGAGGAGCGCGAAAAATTTCATGTTGCGGCAGCAAGGGCAGTCTGCGCTTCAGGGATACTTGCGGAATATCTTGCGCCCTTTGTAAGGATAAAGGGGAAGGCAATCGCTTTCAAGGGGCCAAAGGTAACGGAGGAACTGGAACTTGTCGGAAACAAATGGAATGCTCTTGGCCTTTCATCGCCCCGCCTGCACCCATACACACTCGGTGACATGAAAAGATTCTTTTTGATCTGGAACAAAGTTTCCCAGACCCCCAAGGGCATCCCCCGAAGGACCGGCATGGCTGAAAAATTCCCCTGGTATCAGAAATGAAATAAGTTTGTTTACAAACAATATCAACGGCCGGCAGTAAAAACTCATTCCTGCCGGCCGTTATTATTTTTTCGTTCCGGAATATCAGCCCTTATACCGGATCGATCTACCTTATCCCGGGCAGCAGCGGCAGCTTCATCTCCGGGGCAGGGCCGATAAGTTCTCTGGTCTCGTCAAGCTCCAGATCAAACAGAGCCTGGGTTACCCTCATCTGCGTCAGGTTATCGGTCTCGTAGGAAATGGAAAATCTCCTGTAGCCGAATTTTTCCGCGAAGAATGAGATGTT
>JBFXIQ010000056.1:0-8963 GCA_050175815.1 Synergistaceae bacterium | reverse complement strand
AGAGGATGTTTCTTCCCTCTGAGTCCAGTTCTGCTGTAATCTCGTCAAGAAGAAGGACCGGATCTTTACCAAGCTTCCGCCTTACACCCTCGGCTGCGGCAAGTATCAATGCCACAGCAACACGACGTCTAAAACCTCTGCTGAGCGAAAGAGCAGCAGGGGCCCCGTTTGTGGTAATAAGCATATCATCTCTGTGAGGTCCTACCACCGGGACCTTTAGCGCCTCTTCCCTGGTTTTATTTATTTTAAGCGAATATCTGAAATCTTCTTCCTGAAGCGGCAGAGAACCTGACCCTCCTCTTAAAAGGCTTATTTCGGTCGGATGGGGAAGTAGGCCGCACATATCCTTCATAGATTCAGAAATCATTACCAGTACCTCTTCTCTCATCTTCCATATCCACGATGCAAGCGGAAGAAGGGCTCTGTCTATAAGATCTGTCCTGCCTCCGTTTCTGAGGATAGCAGTTTTCTGCTTTATGCCCCGCCTGTAATCATGGAGCCTTGAGGCATACACCGGTACTATCAGTGTAAGGACCATATCCATCAGTCTCCTTCTGAAGACGGAAGATCCCTCTATTATCGACATATCGTTTGGAAGAAATGAGAGGACAGGTATTTTCCACCTTAAGTCTGTTGCTGTTATTGTTTCTTCCTCTATTTTGATAGTATATCTTGATGAAATTTTAACTTTTATTATCTCACCGTTTTCATCGTCGAGCTGACCTGTAAGCTGGATCTCAGAAGTTCCGCTGTTCCAGGTCGGCAATGATGAAGATCTGGTTCCCCTTTCAAGCGGTCCCCATCCGGAGACTATATTTATTCCCTCAAGGATGTTTGTCTTGCCCGAACCGTTTGGACCGGTAAGTAAATTCAACCCCGGGGACCATTTTATCTCCCGGGGTTCAATATTTCTGAAATTGTTGAACCGTACCCTGTTATATCCCATCTCCAGAATCCGGTTCTGTTTCACCTATATTGAGTTCTTCTTCTGTAAGGTTGATAGGTGCTATAAGACAGATAAATTTTTCTCCGTCTGACCTTCTGACTACCACGTGTCCTGACGATCCGTTGAAAGAAAGCCTTACGTGCGGTTCTCTCAATACTTTGAGTGACTCCATGAAAAACTTTGAATTTACGGCTATCTTGAGGTCATCACCAGATATTTCTGCATATATCTCTTCTTTTGCATTTCCAAAATCCGGTGCCCTTCCCCTCATGACAAACTTATTTTCCTTGGCTATATCAAGGACGACCATTCTGTTGTAATCCTTTACGATCACATCTACCCTTTCGAGAGCAGAGATCAGAGCTCCTCTGTCAAGTACTACCGTTGTTGAATGTGTTTTGGGAAGGATCTTTTCATAGGCTGGAAAATGAGATTCAACTCTCCTTACTGTAAATTCAACACTATCTGCCTTGAAATAAAATTGAGCATCATCATACATTATCTCTACGATATACTCAGGATTGAGTGACGCCAGGATCCTTTGTATTTCTTTTATTCCCTTCATTGGCAAAAGGGCGCTTTCAGAATCAACACTTTCATTAACTGCTGCTCCTGACAAAGCAAGCCTCCTTGTATCGGTTGAAACAATGTTTAGTACTCCGTTTGATATCTGAAAATTTGCAGAAGACAGATAAAGCGGGAATTCTTCTCCTGAAGAAGCAGCAAGCGTCCCCTCTTCTATCACTTCTGCAAGTTCTCCAACCGAAAGTCTGCAGAAAAGCTTTGCATCAGCTGATGTAGGAAGAGAAGGAAATTCTCTGACCGGATAAGTGCTGAAATTATATTTACTCTTTCCTGCTTTCAGAATAACTTTACCGTCAGAAACAGTAAGGTTGAATTCCTCTCCCGGAGCCTTTTTAAAAAGTTCACTTACAATTTTTACAGGGAAAACTGCCTCTCCCGGTTCAAGGACATTTATGCCGGATGCTGTACAGATTATTGATGTTCTGATATCTGTTGCCTGCAATGTTACCTTTTCCTGCGATGCTTTAACAAGGACAGAGGAAAGAATGCTCATTGAGCTGGAACTTGATGTGGTTCTTTCGGCAAGTCCCCAACTCAGGAGGAATAATTTCTTGTTTATAGAAAGTTTCATAAGGATGACCTCCTGCTCTTATCTGTATAATATCAAAAACAAGTAATAGGCGTAGTAGGGGCTGTGGATTTGTTTAAAACACATAAAAACTCTTACAGGCATTGATTTTATTGTGTGAATAAAAATAGAGACAGAAAAATTATTAATCCACAGAAATCACAAAATACAAGAAAAAAAATGAAAAACAATTTTACACACAAAAATATACACGATAAAAACCAGAGAATCTACAGCTTACTTACAACATTATCCACAAAAGAACGAACCCGCAGGTCGTTTTTCAGAAGTTCTTCAACTTTTTTACATGCATGGATAACTGTAGTGTGGTCTTTTTTGTTGAACGCATATCCTATCTGCTGCAGACTTTCTCCGGTCCTGTTTCTTGCAAGGTACATAGCTACCTGTCTTGCAAGAGCAAGGTCTGCAGTTCTTTTTGGAGATATCAGATCCTCTGTTGAAATACCGAATGTCTCCGCAACCAGCAGCTGGATAAGCCCGATATTTACAGGACCAGAACGTGTATCGTGAAGCAGGTCTTTGAGCCATACAGAAACATTTTCCATTGTCATAGGATCTGCGTTGAATTCAGAACATGCTACTATTCTGTTAAGGGCCCCTTCAAGTTCTCTGATGTTGCTGGGAATGTTTTGGGCTATAAAAAGAATGATGTCGTCAGGAATTTCATAACTCTTTATCTCAGCTTTTTTTTGCAGTATCGCAACGCGTGTCTCAAGATCAGGCGGCTGGATGTCAGTCACAAGTCCCCATTCAAAACGGGAAACAAGTCTGTCCTCAACCCCCTGAATATCTCTGGGAGGCCTGTCTGAACTGATAATTACCTGTTTCTTTGAATTGTGGAGCGCGTTAAAGGTGTGGAATACCTCTTCCTGAGTCTGTTCTTTGCCTGCAATGAACTGAATATCGTCTATCATGAGAACATCCAGCTCTCTGTAACGGGACCTGAATTCATTATTTGTGTTATTTCTGATAGAAGTTATCAGATCGTTCGTAAATTTTTCTGCGCTTACATAAAGGACCTTTGTGTTTGGCTGCGTCTTTTCAATGTGGTGTCCTATAGCGTGCATCAAATGTGTCTTTCCCAGCCCTACTTTTCCCCAAATAAAAAGAGGATTATATGCAACACCAGGAGATTCTGCTACGGCCAGACATGCTGCGTGAGGAAGCCTATTTGACTTTCCAACTACAAAAGAAGAAAAAACATAATTGGGATTGAGTCCGTTCCTGCTGAGAGAAAGTTTTGACGGTGAAGCAGCTGCGACAGCCCTTCCTGCGGCTCCTATATCCTCTTTTATCTCCTGGCTGACCTCTATCTCGATACTTGTGCCGAACCCTGTCTCGACCAGAAGGTCATTCATTTTATTAAGAAAGCGGGATTTTATCTGCTCCTTGGCAAAAGGGGTAGGCACATCAAGAACAAAAACACCATCTTTCATAGAAACAGGAAGGCAGGTGTCCAGATAAGTCCTAATAGCGCTGTCAGAGTTGGAAATTACTTCAACACAGTGAGTTTTGAATTCACTCCATATTATGTCTAAATCTTTGGCCATCAATTTTCACCCCAAGGGACAGATAGTAACGAAGAAAGTCTGTCCGAACAATTGTATCATGAAGAACTCTTTGTGAGAAAAAACAAAAAATAGAAATTAAATCCACAGGATTTATCCACATGTCCACAAATATGTTCTGTTTTTATGTGAATGACGGAAAAATACAGAACAAAAGCTCAAGCGTAAAATATAACAAAGTCCAGTAAATTAGACCATTGATGACCATACTGTTTTTACAGCAGTGGATAACCTTTGCCCAAGGTTTGTTTTTTGTGGATATGATGATATTAATGAGTAAACAAACGACCTTTTTGGGAACAGGAATATGATGATATCGAGCTTGTGATTTTTATGAATAACCGTAGAGAGAGTGAAAAAGCGAAGGAATTTTTATGCTTATCCACAGTATGTGGATGGAAAATGTGTGTATGTAGCCTAAAATTCAGAAAATAATAACTTGCATCAAGAGAAAGAGAATTCATTATATAAAAAGGGGAACAAGTTATGTTATGTTTTTAGTCTTTATTAAATATTGTTTATTGTGTGTCTGGCATTAGACTTTCTCTGACAATCAAAATAAAAAATACATGCCCTGCCTCATTACCGGCAGAGCATTGTTATGGATAATCATATATTGAGAGGACTTTGGTTAAATTACTGAAGGTTTTTCCACTTCCAAGTATCTCCGCCTTTAAATTCTTTTGGTTCCCCTGTCATGATGGCCGCTTTTTCTGTCATAGTGATCTTTTCAAATGTAACAGGGAAGGGTATATCTTTGAATTCAAGCAAAGGGTTAAGTTTTGACACGATCATATTTGTAAGAAACTCAGGCTGGCTCATTCCTTCAACTTTTATTACTGTATTTTCAAGATAGACGCCGTCATCATGCAGCCCCAGGACTCCTTTTGCCGATATTGGCAACTCTAAATCGACGATGATCCGGGTTCTGAATTTTCCTGATGCGGTAAAGCCCTCCCTTTTAAAGTCGAACTGCAGGTCAGAGAAGCCTTCAGGATTTTCGTTTTTGTTGAAATAATCATTGACATCCTTTTCAGCAAGAACAACCTCGCCCTTTGAGCTTTTGATCATTTGAGCGAGGTACGATGTACTGTCCGTTGATCCATCCGGGGCGGAGACTTCTTGCAGAACTGCAAGCAGTTTCATTTTATCTATCCTTATCCCGTCTATTGTTCCTCCGTTGATCTCTATCCACGCGGTCTGGCCTTTAACTGTTACTGCTGCTGATTCAGGCCTGAATTCAGCTGCGATGTTTTTTCCTATGGCTTCCGGAAGGGCATTCTGCTCCGCTGCATCAACAGGCAGGTTCATGGTACAGGAAGTAAATAGGAAAGAAAGGATCATAAACGCATATTTTTTCATCAAAGATCCTCCAATGAATCATTTTTTTTAATTTTAGCTCCCTTTTAAAAATTTGCTACGCTATATCAATGATGTTTTCATTTTCATTTCTTTCAACTATCATTAAAGAAAGCGATAATTTCCGCAAAATGGACCGACAAGTTAATTGTAGAGGGAGAGGACTTCAATGACGATAGTTCAACTCTTCTTTTTCTTCTTTAGGATAAGCGCTGTCACATTCGGCGGCGGAATAGTCATCCTGGGAATGGTGAAGCTTGGCATAGCTGACAGACGGGATATTTCTGAAGCAGAATTTTCTGATATGGTAAGCCTTGCAGCATCAGTGCCAGGCCCGCTTGCTGTCTCTATTGCATGGCTTCTTGGCAGGTATTACAGAGGGCTTAAAGGGAGCATGGCTGCCGTTGCGGGAGCTGTCCTTCCTCCTTTTGTAATAATCCTTATCCTCTCCCCGATAATTCTTAAATATTCAGGAACTCCCGAGGTACAGGGGTTTTTTAAAGGTGTCCTGGCCGGCACGGGAGCTATCATTACAATGGTTGTATTTGACAATGTCAGATCGACGCTCTCATGCGGATGGTGGAATATTGTTCCGTTTGTCGTGGTCATCGCCTTGATAGGAATTTTTGGAATCAACCCATTGCTTTCAATGCTCGCGGCATTTTTAGTCCAGCTGATGAGGGAAAAGCTGGTATTGCAATGAAAGTTCTTCTGGAACTAGTCCTTTCTTTTTCACAGATAGCAGCGGGGGCTTTCGGAGGGGGACTCTCGACACTTCCTCTTATTGAATATCAGCTTGTTAAGGCAACCGGCTGGCTCACAAATTCCCAGTTCAGCCAGGTACTTGCTCTTTCGCAGGTAACTCCGGGACCTATTGCGATCAATGCGGCAACTTTCGTTGGATTTCAGCAGGCCGGGATCCCCGGGTCCATTGTCTCTACTTTATCGATCGTTATCGTACCGGTTTTGATTTTATGCGGCGCATTGTGCATTTTAAAAAAATTAGAGGCAGAAAAAAGCAGAAAATTCAAAGATATGCTGCGTCCGATCGTGGCCGGCCTGCTTACGCTTTCCCTTATCTCTCCGCTTACAGTAACGGCCAAAAACGGCGTTACTGCTATGGCGATGCTGATTTTAGGCATTTTACTTATCCGAACATGCAAATTTTTTAAAAAATACCCTCCCGTACTCCTTGTTATTTACGGTATAATTGGTACGGTCATCTTTTCCTGAAATATTATTACGTTACGAGATGAGTCCCAAAAGGGAGAACATGGTTAATAATTTTCAAAAACAAAAATAAATTATTAGAGAGAGACTTTTTTCATTAAAAACATACGAGTATAATATGACCGCAGATATATTAGTAGCATGGAAGCAAGATTGACGAAAAGGTCTCTTTGATGGAATTTGTTCCCGTGGTTCTCTCGTTTTTCAGTTAATTGTTCAAATGTTACTGAAGGGTGAATTTGAAATATTAGGTTTTGCAATTTTGGGAATTATACAAAAAAATACAGTTTCACTCTGTCATGCGGGAAAGGAGGGCTGTAAGAAAGAGCGATTGGTACAGCTTTTTTATTTAGCTCATGCATTTGCAGATAGTATTTAAAGTCATTATCCAAGAACAAGAAATAGAGACTTGAAGGGAGAGTTTTTTTGATGAAGAAATTTGCAATTATCCTTGCAGTAATGTTTCTGTTCGTAGCAGCAGTAAGCCCGGCAACAGCAGCTCCTATCGTTTTCCGCTTCGCAGGTCAGTCACCGCCCGATCACATGGCTACCAAGACAATGAACGACATGGCCAAGGAAATAGCACAGAAGACCAGCGGCCGCGTTGAGATCAAGGTCTATCCCGCTAACCAGCTCGGAAATTACTCACTTGTTATGGAAGAGATGATCCGCGGAACAGTCGACATGTCCCTTATGTCGATCGCAAGCGAATTTGACCCCCGCCTCGAGCTCGTTTACGTCAACGGATTTATAAGCGGTTATGATGATGCGAAAAAGGTCTTCGTCCCCGGTGCATGGCTGCCCAACAAGCTGAATGAACTCAGCTCCGCCCTTGGAGTAAGGCTGATCGGATCCTACATCGAAGGAATGATCGGTACCGGATCAACGAAGCCCCTCAAAGAACCCCTCAACCCGAAGGTCGACAAGGGCGTTCTTGCCAGAGTGCCGAACATGGATGTCTACACTCTCGGAGCAAAAGCAATGGGTTTCCGACCGATCACCATCCCTTACTCAGATGTTTATCAGTCAATGCAGACAGGCGTATGCGACGCAGTTATCGGCTACCCTGTAGCAGCGGCATACACGATCCTCGGAGACGTGCTTAAGTACTGGTATCACACCAACTACTCCATGGAATATCTTGCGATGATGGTCAGCGACAAATCCTGGAAGAAGCTCACCCCTGCAGACCAGAAGGTCTTTGAAGAAGTGGCCAAGAAATACACCCTTCTCTCTATAGACAACGCCAAGGCCGAAGACAACAAGTATATGGATCTCATGGAGAAAAAGGGCATAAAGGTCTTCAAGTACAGCGAAGCTGAACTTAAGCCGATCAAAGAAGCATGCATCACAACATGGACAGAACTTGGCAAACGCGGTATGACAGAAGAACTTATGAAGGAATTTGTAAAGCACCTCGGTAAATAAAAATACCGATCATTAAAGCAGCATCCGGGAAGTCCACGGGGAGGATATTCCTCCCCGTACCTTCCTTTTTTTGAAAGGAGCCCCATTTATGACACAGGCGCAGTGTAAATATATCGAAGAGACAGAATACGAAGTACCGATTTCAACTGTAAGAGTGGCAACAAACCCTTTTGACAAGATCGTAACCAAAACTTTCGCTATAATATGTTTTGTCATGGCCATAGTGCTTGCTGTTATTATAAGCGCGGCCACTGTTATGCGCTATATACTTGAAATGGACCTTTACGGCTACGAGGAATGGATAAAGATATTCGCTTTCTGGCTCTATTTCATGGGAGCGGGTTACGGAGCCTTTGCAGGATCACATGTCTCCGCCGACCTTGTTCAGTCTTACGTTAAAGAAGGATTTATTAAACGATTTCTGATATTCACAAAAACAGTAGTGACTTTAGGTGTCACACTTCTTTTCACATGGTACGGATGGGACTTCTTCTATTTTGGTTTCGCTGGCCCTCTCGGCACAGGAGTTGCTATCCCAAAGACCGTTGCATGGAGGATACCTCTGTGGACAGGCTACCTCCCAATTTTGATAGGTCTGGTCTTTATGTCCTACTACTTTATGTGGGATATGATAAGAGCTGCCAAAGCGCTTTTTATGGGGGGTAAGACAGAATGATCTATGTAGCACTAGTAATACTCATGGCATGCCTGGTGATCGGTGTGCCGGTCCCGGTCAGTTTTATGGCCTCATGTGCCTGGCTGATCTTTTTCGGAGGAGTCGACCAGGTAGGTTACCAGGCCACACAGCTTCTGCCCTATGGTTTCACACAGATGAACTCAGTTTCCCTCATCGCTATAGCAATGTTCATTCTTGCAGGCGGTATTATGGAGAGAGGCCGAATAGCTGAAAAAATGATAGATATGGTCGATGTCTTCGTCGGGCATATCAAAGGTGGTCTTGGTGTAGTTGGGATCATTTCCTGCGCTATATTTGGATCCATATGCGGCGCAGCCTGCGCGACCCTTTCCTGCATTGGCGCCATAATGTTTCCGCGTTTCAAAGCCGGCGGTTACCCGATGGGACATGCATGTGCCCTTATGGCTAACGCATCCCTTCTGGGTCTTCTGATTCCCCCGAACGCGACTCTGATCATCTTTGCATGGATCAGCGGGATCTCTGTTCTGGCATGCTTTCTTGCGACTATTGGCCCCGGAATCGTTACGATCATCCTTCTCAGCGTGGTAAACCTCTGGATGC
>JBFXIQ010000055.1:0-9732 GCA_050175815.1 Synergistaceae bacterium | reverse complement strand
GGGATAACGGTGAATGATGAGTTCAAAATCAGGACCTGGGTTCCCGATCTCAAAACGCATTCGAAATAGTTCGAATGCTAAGGAGTTTTTAAATGTTTCCTTAACAGGAAACGGCATTCTCCTGATCAGAGGCATACGGGAACGACGGGGAGCGGGGCTTACGGGGACGACGGTTCTTTATTTTTTTTTGGACATCTTCGGCCGCTTAGTCATGTTGTTAAAACAATTTGAACTATCGTTTGCCAATATTCAAACTGCCAATCGCTCGCCCGCCCTTCTGTTTGCTCATAAAAAATGCTGTTTCCTGATTGGAAAGTCGTATTGTGTGTTTGGGTTTGTTATTGTACTGCAAGACTAAACAATCTGAAAATTAGGATACTATATATGTATGTATTTTATATAATGGAAATCAATATTTGACATGGTTCCACTGAGTGGAATATGTGTTTTGCCGTATGGAATCATCCGCTTGCATTACAATTTTTAAAACTTATATTTGTGTCAGAGCAATAAATAACCAATAGTCTGATGGGAGGTAATGTTATGTTTAAAGTCAATGTTGGTTCAAGTATTGCACCAGAGGCAAAGAAGGCTGGGATCGAAGCCGGGTTAGCTGCGAAGAACGGCCTTGACGCCGTAAAAATGGCATTTGTCTACGGAAGCTGTGAATATGATGTCGACCAGATGATAGCCGGTGTAAAAGAGTCAATGCCGGGGGTTCCGCTGATTGGCAATACGTCGTTTACCGGGATCATCACCCCGGAAGGATTCGTGGGCTCCGATGGAGGATTTGTCGGTGTGATGGCATTTTCGGATGAAAATATGAAGGTAGGCATCGCTGCTTCTGAACGGGGTAAAAGCCCGATAGAAACAGGCAAAGCCGTTGCGCTTGAAGCAATGAAAAAGGCGGGGAAAGACACGGCACCGGCGTTTTTTTATATGGCGGCTTCCCCTGCGGAAGAAGAATTCTACCTCAAGGGAATCAGCTCAGTGATCGGCAGGGTCCCGTTTTTCGGCGGAAGCGCGGCAGATAATACTATAAGTGGTGAATGGAAACTTTACACGTCCGGCACGAGTTTTGCTGACGGACTTGCTGTAGCGTTTTTTTATACGGAAGTAAAAATGACGAACCTGTTTACGGGAGCTTATCGTGAGACGGACGATTTTGGGGTAATAACAAAAGTTGATGGAAACCGTACCCTTGTTGAGATAGACGGTGTCCCTGCTGTACAGAAATATAAAGAATGGACAGGATGCAGCAAAGAAGCGGTTACAGGCGGAAACCTGCTCGTTACATGCATCAATTCTCCGCTCGGAGTCAAAGACCGCCTTGGTGATCTTATAGCGATCCGTCATCCGATGAACGGCAACGATGACGGTTCAATGGCGGTTGGAAGCAACCTTGCCGAAAAGACGTGCGTTATACGAATGGAAGCGACTCAGGACGAGCTGATCGATTCAACGGGGAAGACACTCAAAGAACTCATAGCGAAGATGGAGACAAAGCCTGCCGCGTTTCACCTGGTGCATTGCGGCGGACGCAGAGCGGGCATAGGTGACCGTATAGGCGAAGTTGTGAAGCAGGTAAAGGAAGCAGCCGGAGATGTTCCGTTCATCGTTGAATTCACGTTCGGTGAATACGGGTTTGAAAGCGATAATAATAACACCTGTGGCGGGTTGATGCTTTCATTTACCGGGTTTTCAAAGTAATTGCCGGCAAACAATTATTAGGGAGGGACACAGCTATGAAAATGATAATCAACGGAAAAGCGGCAGACGCTTCCGACAAAAAAGTACTCGAAGTAATTAACCCTGCAACCGGTAAACTTATCGACACCGTTCCGGCAGCATCGGCAAAGGATGTGGAAGATGCTGTAGCAGCTGCAAAAGCGGCGCAAAAGATATGGGCTAAGGTTCCTGTCTATCGGAAAGCTGAGATAATGATGGATTTTCTGGCGCTGGTAGAGAAGAACAAGGAAGACCTTGCACAGACACTTTCTGCAGAAACCGGCAAGCCTATATCAGAGGCCAGGGGCGAAATAGGTAATATACCCATAGCATTCAAGGCATTTTCGGAGAAGGCGAAACACCTCTATGGCGAAGTCGTTCCGTCAGGACTTGAGGCCGGACAGGACAAAAATATTCTCTTTACGCAGAGAGAGCCTATTGGTGTTGTGGCATGTATAATACCATTCAATTTCCCGTGTGATCTCTTTGACCAGAAGGTTGCTCCGGCGCTTCTTGCGGGAAACGCGGCTATAGTTAAGCCGTCAACGGACAATCCTCTTACTCTCTGCAAACTGACGGAGATGTTGGTCAAAGCCGGTGTTACTGACGGCGCTATCCAGATAATCACCGGGCGCGGCTCAGTCGTCGGCAATATGCTGTGTTCGAATCCGGATGTTCATCTTATTACCCTTACCGGATCAACGGAGGTAGGCATTGAAACGGCTAAAACGGCTGCAGCAAACCTTTGCCATGTAGCTCTTGAACTTGGCGGAAACGATGCTTTCATCGTCCTTGAGGATGCGGATGTAGATCTCGCGACGGATGAACTCATCTGGGGTCGCATGTATAACACCGGTCAGGTCTGCTGTGCGTCAAAGCGGTTCCTTGTACACAGGAGCCGAGTCGGAGAATTTGTCGAGAAGTCCGTTAAAAAAATACAGGCTATCAAGCGCGGCATGCCGTCAGACGAAAACACGGGGCTGGGATGTCTCATCAGTGAAAAGGCCGCTATTGAAGTTGAAGCACAGGTAAACCTGACCGTTGAGCAGGGCGGTAAAATAATCCTCGGCGGCAAGAGAAGCGGCGCTTTCTATGATCCAACTGTAATTGTTGATGTTCCGAAAACTGCCGATGTTGCGAAAGACATGGAAATATTCGGTCCCGTTGTTCCGATCGTAGTTTTTGACACGGTTGATGAGGCTATTGCTATCGCGAACGCGTCAAAGTTCGGGCTTTGCGGCTGCGTATTTTCAAAAGATATGAAGGAAGCTTTTTATGTCGCCAATGAACTTGAATGCGGCGGAGCAGTAATCAACGGCGCGAGCTTCTTCCGCAGCTTTGAAATGCCGTTTGGGGGATACAAATTCTCGGGAATAGGTACAGAAGGAGTGTTATCAACTTTCAATGAAATGACACGAACGAAATCTGTCGTGCTGAAGAATATACTGAAATAGCGCATCATATGCGCTTTTTCAACCCGGTAATACGTATACGCCTGGCTGGGGATAATCGTTATCTCCAGCCACTCGTTTGAATTTATCCTTCCGTATATGCCATCTTGCGCGAAAGCCGGAGGGCAGAGGATTTGACCTCATCTATGATCTGTGGGATCCTTTCATCTGTGATTTCAGATGTGGTCCCGCTTGCGCTTATTGATGCTATAGCGTCGCCGCGATAGTCAAATACGGGTGCTCCGATGCATCTGTGTCCGATCATATATTCCTGATTATCCATCGCGTAGCCCTGCTCGCGTACCTGTTTAAGACATTTTTTGAAATCGGTGAAATTTGTGATCGTGTTTTCTGTGAAACGTTCGAATTTGCATGCGTACATCGCCTTCTCAAGTTCACTGCCCGAAAGGCAGGCCAACAGACATTTGCCCATTGACGAGCAGTAGGCAGGCGAACGGTAGCCTACCTGAGTGTAAAGACGTGTCATTGGGTAGATGTCGATTTTTTCGATATAAATGACTTCGTGTGAGTCCAGAACTCCGAGGTGTGCTGTGAGATTCAGCTTTCTCCTGAGTTCGGCAAGAATCGGTTTTGATTCTGTCTGTAGTTCGAGCCCGTTAATGTGATAGCTGACAGATTCTATGAGCTTGAGCCCTATTGAATAGCAGTTGTCTTTGTCTTTTTCAACATAATGCCTGTTGTTCATGCTTTGTAAAAGGCGGAACGCGGTTGTTTTGCTGATCCCGCTCGCGGACACGATTTGAGTCAGGCTCATTGGTGTCTGTGCCTGTGAAAGCAGTTCTATGATGTCAAAAACACGGTCGATCACACGTACATTATCCTGCATCAATTTTTAACCACTACCCGCGAACGGACATATCCTATTCTTGATTATAAGATCCTGTTTATCTATATCATGTACTTATTATAACCAGATCGATCAATTTTATATATCGATTTTTTGTTTTTTATTTGCCTGTTTTGTGAAGAAACAATGACTTGCCCTTAGCCTCTCCACTTTTGTGGGAAAGACGGATGACGTAAAACTAAAAAAGTTATATATTAAACAACGTTGCTTAAAATTAAGGAGAGAATTTATGTCTGACGAATTTAAGCTCTTTTCACCCTGGCCTATGTCCGGGGATCAGCCTCAGGCAGTGGAGAAGCTGGTCCGGGGATTTGAAAAGCCCGGTGCTGTGCAGACGCTGCTCGGGGTTACGGGCAGCGGTAAGACCTACACGATGGCCAATGTGATCCAGCGGCTGCAGAGGCCAACTCTTGTCATGGCCCACAACAAGACGCTGGCTGCGCAGCTCTACAGTGAGTTCAAGGAATTTTTCCCCGAGAACTCGGTCAATTATTTTGTCAGCTATTACGACTACTACCAGCCAGAGGCCTACATGCCGGCTCAGGATATTTATATAGAGAAGGACGCCTCAATAAACGAGAGGATAGAGAAGCTGCGGCTTGCAACGACCAAGGCCCTGCTGGAGCGGCGGGATGTCATTGTTGTTGCAAGCGTCTCGTGCATCTATGGTCTGGGCAAACGTAAAAACTATGAGGATGCCATTTTCCGTTTTGCTGTCGGCGAGCGATGGGACCGCAGGACATTCATGACGAGGCTTCTGGATAATTATTATCAGCGCAACGACCTCGTGCTCCAGCCCGGAAACTTCCGGAGCAGGGGAGAGTCGATGGAGATATACCCCGCATACAGCGATACGGCTGTAAGGGTCATTTTTTTTGATGATGAAATAGAGCGCATAGAGGAGATAGACCCTGTGAGCGGAAGGGCGATCCTTACCAAGGACCATACGGGGATATTTCCCGCCCAGCATTATGTTACATCTTCCGATGCAATAAACAATGCGGCAGAGCTGATAGAGAAGGAGCTTGCAGACAGAGTCACAGAGCTTGAATCCGCAGGGAAGATCGTCGAGGCCCAGAGGCTCAAAATGAGGACTAAGTATGATCTTGAGATGCTTCTTGAGGTCGGCTACTGCTCGGGGATAGAGAACTATTCGCGCTTTCTTGACGGACGTGAGCCCGGAGACGCGCCGGGAACTCTTATGGACTTTTTCCCGGAAGATTCACTGATCTTCATCGACGAATCCCATATGACGCTCCCTCAGGTGCGTGGGATGTACAACGGGGACAGGGCAAGGAAAGAAGTCCTTGTTGAGCATGGTTTCAGGTTACCTTCATGCCTCGACAACAGGCCGCTCAAGTGGACAGAGTATGAGCCGCTTCTCAAGAACGCGCTCTTTATCTCCGCAACGCCGGGGGATTATGAGTTCGCCCATTCAGAGAATGTCGTGGAGCAGCTTATTCGGCCGACGGGAGTTACAGACCCGATCGTGGAGGTCCACCCCGCAACGGGGCAGGTGGACGACATTCTTGGCGAAGTCAGGCCGATCATTGAAGCAGGGGAACGAGTCCTCATATCAACGCTTACCAAGCGCTCGGCGGAGGACCTTGCTGAGTATATGGCAGAGCTCGGGATAAAGGTGAGGTATATCCATTCTGAGCTTGATACATTTGAACGGGCCGAGTTGCTTCGAGATCTTCGCCTCGGTGTTTTTGCCGTTCTTGTGGGAGTCAACCTCCTAAGGGAAGGAATAGACCTGCCGGAAGTCTCTCTTGTGGCTATCCTTGATGCGGACCGCGAGGGGTTTATGAGATCGCAGAGGTCGCTGATACAGATGATAGGAAGGGCTGCAAGGAACCAGGCCGGGAAGGTAATACTCTACGCTGACAGGATAACGGACAGCATTGATGCTGCAATGAAGGAGACGGAAAGAAGAAGAAACCGTCAGATATCATATAATGAAGAACACGGTATAATACCTCAGACAATATCGAAGGCGGTAAAGGACCTTCTGCCGGCCGAGCTTCTTGAAGAGGGCGGATATGCAGGCAGGAGGGCGGCTTCACCGCTTAAGGGCGCAGAAGGTGCGCCGGATATACATGAGCTTGAAAGAAGGATGTGGACTGCGGTGGAAAAACTCGATTTCGAGACTGCCGCGGAGATAAGGGACGATATACAGAGACTGAAAGGCGATGCGAAAATTGGAACAGAGCATAAAAATTACAGGGGCAAGACAGCACAATTTAAAAAACATAAACGCAGAAATTCCTAAAAACCAGCTCGTAGTGGTGACGGGCCCATCGGGTTCCGGCAAGTCTTCACTGGCCTTCGACACTATCTACGCCGAGGGGCAGAGACGCTATGTCGAATCCCTCTCGTCATATGCCAGGCAGTTTTTAGGAATGGCTGACAAGCCTGATGTGGACGACATAAGCGGACTGTCTCCGGCCATATCGATAGAGCAGAAGGGAGCCGGACACAATCCGCGCTCAACTGTCGGGACCGTTACAGAAATTTATGACTATTTGAGGCTTCTTTTCGGCAGAGCCGGCACTCCGCACTGCCCAAGCTGCGGGAAAGAGGTCCGCCGTTACAGCGTCGACGAGATAGTGGACAAGATATACAGAGACTATGACGGCAAACCGATAGAGATACTATCACCGCTTATAAAAGGCAAAAAGGGAGAGTATAAGAACCTGCTGCTGAAGCTCCATCAGCAGGGTTACCTCAAAGCCAGGGTGGACGGGACAGTCCTCTGGCTTGAGGAGGAGATAGAACTCGACAAGAAGAAAAAGCACTCTATCGAATGTATCATTGACAGGCTGAGGGTGAAGGAAGAGAACCGCCAACGCCTTTCGGAAGCAGTCGAGATGGCGATGAAGCTGTCGGAAGGGTTTGTTCTTCTGGTCTCGGAGGGCATGGATGACCTTGAACTCACAGAAAAGTATATCTGCCCTGACTGCGAGATAAGCCTTCCCGAAATTGAGCCGAGGCTCTTTTCCTTCAACAACCCGTACGGCGCATGTCCCGACTGTTCGGGCCTCGGAGTCCACCTCCATTTTTCCGAAGAGCTTGCCGTCAATCCCGATTATCCTATCGGGGAGGGCGGATTTATCCCCTGGAAGAGCATGAAGTACATGATACAGAAGGCGGAGCTGATGGCTGCCCGTCACAAAGGCTGGGACCTATCCAAACCATTTAAGGACCTTCCGGAGGAGGCGAAACAGGCCCTCCTCTATGGCACTGATGAAGTGATCCCTATGATATTCAGCGATAAAAACGGAGACTGGGAATACAACGGCCATTATCCCGGACTGCTCCCCTGGCTTGAGAAACGCCTTGGCGAGACTGAGTCTGATAACTACCGTGAAGAACTCCTGCGCTACCGTACAGAAGACATCTGTCAGACCTGCAGCGGAGCGAGGCTCAAGCCGGAGGTGCTTGCCGTCACCCTTGGCGGATACAACATAGCCCAGCTTACAGAGATGCCTATTGAGGACCTTATCAAGGTCCTTGACACAATGCAGCTTGGCGCAAGGGAGCAGAAAATAGTCGGACAGGCGTTGACGGAAGTCCGTAAGAGACTTGCCTTCCTTAACAACGTAGGTGCGGGATATCTCAGCCTTTCAAGGCGCGCCGACACTCTGAGCGGCGGGGAGAGCCAGAGGATTAGGCTTGCCACCCAGATCGGATCCCAGCTTACAGGAGTCCTGTATGTACTGGATGAGCCCACGATAGGACTTCATCCCAGGGACACGAACAGATTGCTGGACACGCTCAAGGATATCAGGGATATAGGCAATACAGTTATAGTAGTCGAACATGACAGGGAAACGATGATGGCGGCTGATTACATCCTGGAGCTTGGTCCGGAGGCCGGCGAAAACGGCGGGAATCTAATCGCATGCGGAAGCGCAGCCGACATCATCAGAGGGGATACCCCGACAGCCCTCTACCTCAGAGGTGAGGCCGACGGGACATACAGGCCTAAACCAAAGAGACGGAAGGCGAAGGGAAAGATAAAGGTAACGGGGTGCCGCGAGAACAACCTGAAAAATATCGATATTGATGTCCCGCTTGGAGTCCTTGCTTCACTGAGCGGCGTATCAGGCTCCGGAAAGAGCACATTCCTGTACGAGATACTCTATAAGGGCCTCAAAGGAAAATTCGACAGGGAATACCGGGACCGCGCAGGAAAGTTTGACACCATTTCGGGGTACGAGTCTCTGAGGAACGTAGTCCTGGTTGACCAGAGCCCCATCGGAAGAACCCCGCGCTCTAACCCCGCAACGTACACCGGCGTTTTTACTCCGATAAGGGAATTTTTTGCTGAGCTTCCCGAATCCAAGCTCAGGGGATACCAGCCGGGCCGTTTCAGCTTCAACGTAAAGGGCGGGCGCTGCGAGTCGTGCAAAGGAGACGGGGAACTCAAGGTCTCTATGCTCTTTTTGCAGGATGTCTATGTCAAATGCGATGTCTGCAAAGGAACTAGGTACAACAGGGAGACGCTTGAGGTCAAGCACAAAGGGCTGTCCATTGCGGATGTGCTTGAACTGACGGTCGACGAAGCCGTGGAACATTTCAAGGATATTCCGAGGATAGTCAACAAACTGAAAGTGATCCAGGAGGCAGGGCTTGGGTACATAAAACTTGGACAGCCTGCGCCTACGCTGAGCGGGGGCGAAGCCCAGAGAGTAAAGCTTGCTACTGAGCTGAGCAAAAAGTTCAGGGGCAGCACTCTTTATCTCCTCGATGAACCAACTACAGGGCTTCATTACAACGATGTCAAAAAGCTGCTCAAGCTGCTGCACAAGCTGGTCGACCACGGTAGCTCCGTGCTCGTCATTGAGCACAATCTCGATGTTCTTGCCTCGGCTGATTACATAATGGACCTTGGCCCGGAAGGCGGACGCAGGGGCGGAGACCTTATTGCAAAGGGAACTCCTGAAGAGATCGCCGCATCGGACGGCCCGACGGGAAAGTACCTTGCAGAATTTTTCAACGACATCAAGGAAGGCAGGAAAGCCGGATGAGAGAAGAAAAGACAAGCGTAAGCGAAGACATATGCTGGGGCAGGAACCCGGTGTTTTCCCTTCTTGAAGAGTCACCCAAAAAGTGCATGAAGGTCCTGACCTCAAAGACAGTCCAGCCCCATATAAAGGCCAGGCTGCAGGATCTCTGCAAAGCTGCCAACATAGTCCTTCTGACTGTGGATCCTGCAGCTTTAGATAAGATGACGAATAAAGAAAACCACCAGGGAGTCGTCGCCTACATGGCGCCGATGAAACTCTGGGACGCAGAGGAAATTATCCAAATGCTGCCCAAAGCGCCGGAACCCGCAATGGTGCTGCTCTGTGACCATCTCCAGGATCCGCACAACCTGGGAGCCGTGATCAGGAGCGCTGAAGCAGCCGGAGCTTCGGCTGTGATGATACCTAAACGTGGGGGTGCCCTTCCGACAGGAACAGTAGTAAAAACCAGTGCAGGAGCTGCACTGAGGCTGCCCATAGCGAAGACAGGCAACGTATCCCAGACTATAAGGCTGCTGCAGGAAGCAAATTTCTGGGTCATCGGTCTTTCTATGGAAGCGGAGGAGACACTTTTCAAGGAAGATATGCCACCGAGGGTCGTGATAGTGGTCGGTGCCGAAGGCGACGGTCTGGGCCAGGCAGTAGCAAAGTCCTG
>JBFXIQ010000054.1:0-10055 GCA_050175815.1 Synergistaceae bacterium | reverse complement strand
CCTTTTTCCCGCCTGCTCAATTATAAGGTAATTATCCTCTAATCTCAATCCTCCCCAGCCATCAATATATATGCCGGGTTCGATCGTGACAACGTCATTCATATTCAATTCATACGAATATTTAGAAGAAAGATAAGGTATCTCGTGTATTTCAATGCCCAGTCCGTGACCCAGTCCATGTGTAAAATATTTGCCCAGACCCACTGATTCCAGGACGTCATATGCTGTTTTGTACACATCGGTTCCCGTTGCTCCGCATCGGAGGGCTCTGAAAGCCACATTGTGTGCCTCTGACAGTATTTCATGATAATCTTTTGCACGGGGATCCGGTTCACCGAATGAAAAATTTCTTGTGATGTCACAGAAGTACCCGTTGTACCTGACGCCAAAGTCAACGGTGACCCATTCTCCCCTTGTCATTTCCTTCTCCGTAGCCCTTCCGTGAGGCATCGAGCTTCGTGTTCCTGACGCAACTATCATCTCAAATCCGGTCTCTCCGCCAAATTTAATGATATTGAAATTGAGGAGGGCCTCAAATTCTTTCTCTGTCATTCCGGGCCTTACGAGGCTCAATGTCTCCAGGAAAGCATCTGCGGCTATCTCACCGGCCCTTATGATAAACCGGACCTCATGTTCGTCCTTTGAACGACGGAGCTCTGATATCAGATAAGATCCGTCGCTCCATCTGGTATTTTTAGCGGAGGACAGTTTTTCCCATGTTGAGTGGGAGGTTTTTGTTGCTTCACAAAGTATCTTTTGTGCGCCATGAGCCGAGATGCTTTCAATAAGATCATCGACCAGGCTGCTTTTTTGTCCGGATGGCCGGTAAGGGGACTGCTTCTCGCCCTGCTCTCTGTACCTGCCGTCAAGTATAAGTTCTACAGAATCTTTATAAACTGCCAGAGCCCCCGATGTACCCCTAAAACCGCTGAGGTAATAGAGTGTTTCCCAGTTACAGCTTTCTTCTGTCAGGACGACAAAAGCATCTGTACCTGTTTTTGCCATCTCCTCCCGCAGTTTTTCAGCTCTTTTCAGGATAAACTTATTATCCATTCTTTGCTCCACCCATCTTAAGGAGTCTCCAGAGCTCCTCTGAAGGTTCGGGAACGGGACCCTGAAGCTTATCTCCCATCGATCCGACAACAGCTGCATCAATATTTATTTTTGATAGTTCGCTGAGCGCTTCTTCTGTCATATTTGCGGGGACTGCTGCAAGAAGGCTGCCCGAGGCAATAAGTCGCAGCGGATCGAATCCAAGCGCTTCTGCCGCCCTGGCTGTGAGGGGATGGATCGGAACAGCATCATAGTCAATTTCTGCTCTGAGACCGCTCAGGGACGAAATCTCACCTATTCCTCCCATGAAGCCTCCTTCAGTGGGATCATGCATAAACTTGGCAATCTTTCTTAATGCTCTGGATTCTTCGAGCACCGATGTCTTTTCAGCCCATGAAACCATCTCGGTTATCTCTGCTTCAGACATGAAGGGTTTCAAAAGCTCCGGCTTGTCTGTCGCCAGGATGGACATGCCCTCGATCCCTATATGTTTAGTGACTATCAGAGCGTCTCCGGGCTTCAGTTCACTCGCTCTCAGCACTCTGTCAGCTGTGCCTATGAGGGCTCCCATGATCACAGGCCTATCATATCTGTCGTTGAACTCAGTATGGCCTCCGGCCACAGCGATGCCCTGAGCAAGACATTCTTCGTGTATTTCACTCATTATACTTGCTGCACCATCTTCCCCCCATGAAGGAGGAAGGATGAGTGTAACGGCAAGATAAGCCGGATCTCCGCCCTTGGATGCTATATCGTTTGAATTTATCCTTACCAGCAGTCTCCCCGCACCTTTTTCCGCGCCTACGATGGGATCGGATGAAAAGACAAGGTACTTTCCTTTCGGCCACTCGATGACAGCCGCATCCTCTCCCACTGCCGGGCCGACGAGAAGCTCTTGGCGTACTGCCCCGATGTAGCGCAGTACGTTCCGCTTAAGAGCTTCCGGCGAGAGTTTTCCGGATGGAAGTCCTTTGGTCTCGTCCATTTTCAGTCACCTGTTTCTTATCGAATATATACAGCCGCAGTAGTCCTGCCTGTAGAGTCCCAGTTTTTTGCTCTCATCCACGGACCTTTTGAATCCGTTGTTTTTTCTCCAGATCTTTGAGATCCAGATCAGGCCGTGCTCAGAACAAACTTTTTCTCCTATTCCGTTTATGGCGGAGGGATCTTTGTGCGGGCTGATAGTGAGGGTGGTGGTCAATAGTCCTGCCCCGCTCCTGACTGCATGCTCAGCCGCGGCTTTCAGCTGGAGCTCAAAACAGAGCAGACACCTTTTTCCACCCTCAGGCTCAGATGCAAACGCTTTCGTTTCCATTACCCACTTCTCGGGATCATAAGGCATTACATGACACCCTATACCTTTTGTTTGGCATAGAAATACTACTGAAGCAGCCCTTTTTTCAAATTCTTCCTCAGGATGGATGTTGCCCCCGTAGAAAAAACCTTCTGTACTATATCCCTCATCCAAAAGGAGATCTGCAGGTACTGTTGCATCAGGAGCACAGCATATATGAAGGATCAGTCGCTTTTTATCATCCATGTATTTGAACGGCGCTCCTTTATATCTACTCTTCTATTACCTCTATTACCTCTTCTTCTGCCTCAGCTTCAGCATCTCCGTTTTCCTCCGCCGGCGTTGCCTGTTCCGGCAATGGAAGTGTCTTCACTGCAAAGATCAGGTATCCGGTATGGCCTATCATCATATCTTCAGGCCTTATACGGTTAGGTTCGGTCTTATAGTAGCGGAGCATCAGCTCAACCACCTGGACATCGGCGAAACCGAATTCCGAGAGCTTTACAAGTGTCTCAGATATCTGATTTGCAGTAGGGACAAGTATGCCAAGGTGATTTCCGGGAGCCAGTGCTTCATATGCCTTATCAATATACTCCCATGGTGTAGGGATATCCAGGAAAACTGCGTCGGCATCCCTCTCTTTGAATCCATCGTCAAGCGATCTGACGTTGAATTCTATCCTGTGTGCAACTCCCCATTTTTCGGCATTCTTCTTTGCGAGTGCCGAAAATTCCTCTCTCCTGTCATAAGTACAGACCTTTCCCTCGTCACCGACAAAATGGGCAAAAGTACAACAGAGGCTTCCGGAGCCTGTGCCGCATTCGACGACGGTACAGCCGGGAAAGATGTTCATGTGCTGAAGTATGAACCCTGCGTCTTTGGGGAAGACTATCTGGGTCTGTCTTTTTATCCTCCTGGTGTATCCGGCCAGGGTAGGCCTCAGCAGATAATAGACTTCTCCTTTAGGAGTGACTATGCCCTCACCGTATCTGTGTTCCATAAGGTCAGAATGCTTGATCTGCCCGAAGTGAGTTCCCTGAGACATCCCCGGTGTTACTTTTATAAGGAAATTATCTCCTTTTTTGGGGTTCCAGATAAAAACCAGATCTCCGGCCTTTATCATCTAGTTCAAAATCCCTTTGACTTCAGATGCTATATCAGCAGGAGAAAGCTTCATTTCAGCCATAACTTCACTGCCGGGGCCTGAACATCCGTAATGGGTGACTCCCATATTGACTATCCTGACTGCCTTCCCTGCACGTGCGAACATCATTGAAGATATTGAGCCGATACCTGTATTCACATGATGGTCCTCACATGTGATAAAGGGTTTGTCTCCCACAAGCTCGATGAGTTTCTTAGCATCCATACCCAGTGGAGATGCACAGTGAAGCACCTTTACACTGATCCCTTCGGCAGCCAGGAGATCATGCGCAGCAATGGCCCTGCCTGCAAAATGTCCCATTGAAAGTATCACGGCATCTTTGCCTTCCCTGAGAACATCTATCTCCCCGTAGTTGAATGTGTATCCCTCACCGTAGAATGGAGTACCGTCCTCTTTGAGAACAACGGGAAGTACGCTTCTCCCCATTGCAAGACAGACATTGCCGGGCTCTTTAAGCATCCATCTGGTGGCTCTGTCCGTCTGGTTGGGGTCGGCAGGAACTATGACTTTCCATCCAAAAGTGTTACGGAAGAGTCCTATATAATCTATGCACTGATGGGTCATTCCGTCTTCGCCTACATCAAGTCCTGTATGAGTCAGAACTGTTTTTATCGATGCCTTGTTTATGTCGTTGAGCCTCTGCTGGTTGTAGACTTCATCAGCTCCAAATACTCCAAAAGCGGCCCATAGAGATACCACTCCGGCTGCGGATGCTGCACCTGCAACGGTAGCAGTAGCGTGTTCCTGAATACCCGATTGTATGAAATTGTCAGGGCATGCCTTGGCAAAACCGTCGACCTTCACAGAACCGGCGAGATCGCAGTCAAAGACGATGATCGGAGTACGTCCCTCTTTTTTGTAATTCAATTCACCGACCTGTGCAAGGGCCTTGCCAAAGGCTCCCCTGTTGTCCTTCTTGTCCTCTTTTGAATATGTGACAGGTATTCCTGTATCGAGATCAGGCGTGCATCTTATCACTTCTCGTCCCTTGGGAAGTTCGCCTTTTCTGGCTTCGAGCGCCTTTTCAAACAATTCAATGTCTGATCCAAGCTCCCTCAGGGCTGTTGCAAGGTCCTCTCCCGATGCAGCCTTTCCATGGTAATCGGGGATATTCTGCATAAATGAGACACCTTTTCCCATAACAGTCCTGCAAAGTATCGCGTAGCATCCCTCATGGGTCACTGCACACCTCATAGCGTCGTAGATCTGTGCATAGGAATGTCCGTCGCACTCTATGACATGCCATCCGTCTGCCTTCCAAAGCGCAGGGATATTGACCGGCATGACTTCTTCGATGTGTCCGCTGATCTGTATATCGT
Source organism: Synergistaceae bacterium (assembly GCA_050175815.1). Lineage (GTDB taxonomy): Bacteria > Synergistota > Synergistia > Synergistales > Synergistaceae > Caenicola. The sequence continues at coordinate 5,224 of JBFXIQ010000054.1, read as the reverse complement.
TCCAGTCCACCAGTACTGTGAGATTGTTCAGCTTTTCTTTTGCTGCTATTCTTCTTGCTTCAGAGACCTGTCCTTTTACCTGTTCACCGTCACCCATTACGACCCAGGTCTTGGAGTTTGATCCGCGGGCCCTTGCTGCCAGCGCAAATCCGACTCCTGCAGCAAGCCCCTGTCCGAGGTTGCCTGTTCCCCAGTCGACGCCCGGAACATCCCTTTCAACATGTCCCTGGAATGGACTGCATGTTCGCCTGAAGTTCGGATACATTTCTTCGGGGTGGAAAAAACCGTATGCCGCAAGCGCGGAATAAAAGCCTGCGGATGTGTGTCCGTGACTTATTACGATCCTGTCGCGTTCCATGCAGTCAGATCTGTCAGGAGAGACATCAGCCACAGCCAGCAGTGTCATGTATATGTCCATAGAAGAGAGTGCTCCGCCCGGGTGTCCGCTTTTTGCGGCTGAGGTCGCTATTACCGACCACACTCTGCCTTTCCGCGCTCTTTCCTTAAGTTCCGCTGTCATTTCCGGGCTGACCTTTGCAGCCCTGAAGCCTTTCATTTCAGTCGTTGGGTCCATTTCAAATAACTCCTCTCAAAAAACAGAAAAATTGGTCAAAACACAGACAGGTCAATTGTAACCTTAATATGGAAAATTTGGAAAAATATTTTTGATAGTTTATAATAGCGAATCGCTTTATACTTATCTGCGATCTCGTTCGATCATCCAAAATGCACGGCAGGAGGAATCAACTTGCGTATAGCTGTACTGGTAAAACAGGTCCCGGCAGTTGATAATGTCAAAATTGATGAAAACACAGGAACGATGGTCAGAGAGGGAGTGGAGGCTGAACTCAATCCGCTCGATCTCCATGCTGTCGAAGCTGCCGTAAGGATAAAAGAAAACATGCCGGAAGGATCTGTTGAAATAACAGCCATTACCATGGGACCTCCTCAGGCAAAGGCATCTGCGACATACGCTGTCTCTATGGGATGCGACAGAGGTGTCCTTGTTTCCGATAAAAAGTTTGGCGGATCCGACACTCTGGCCACATCGAGGACCCTGGCCAAAGCGATCGAAAAACTAGGCCCCTTTGACATTATCATGGCAGGAGAAAGAGCGACAGACGGAGAAACAGGACAGGTCGGACCTGCTTCCGCAGAATTCCTCAAAATACCGGCGCTTACTTATGTGAGTTCGATAGATGAAATTAATGATGAATATATTGAAGTCACCAGGTCAATAGAAGGAGGCCATGAGAAGCTGAGAGCCCCGCTTCCCGCTATGGTTATCCCTGTCAAAGAAATGAACATTCCGAGACTCTGTACTCTCGGCGGGAAACTGCGCGCAAAAAAAACAGAGATACCGCTCCTGAATGCAGATGACCTCGATCTTGACGAGAATTCAACAGGTTTGAAAGGATCTGCAACGTGGGTCATAAACGTAACATATCCTCAGATGACGAGGCAGGGGGAAAAGATCACTTCTTCCGGGAGGTTGGAAGAAACTCTTGAAAGGATCTTGAACTTTCTTGATGAGAAAAATTGTCTGGGGGAATCAAAATGAACGTCAATAAAAATGAGGTATGGACACTGGCAGAGGTCAGGAACAGAGAGATCCATCCTGTTTCCAGAGAACTTCTCGCATGGGGGAGGGAGCTTGCCGACTCAATGGACGCACCTCTTGCAAGCGTACTGATCGGGTGCGGCATCTCTTCAAAGGCAGAAGAACTACTTCCTTACGGAGCTGATAAAGTATATGTGGTCGATGATCCGTCACTTGATAATTTTCTCTGCGACTCTCAGGTAAATATCCTAGAAGACCTTATCAAGAGATTCAGCCCGTCCGTCCTGATAGCCTCTGCAACAACACAGGGAAGGACCGTTATGCCGATGCTCAGTGCCAGGATAAGCTGCGGACTTACTGCTGACTGCACTGAACTGTCCATAGATCCCGGATCAGGTAAACTTATCCAGACAAGGCCTGCTATCGGAGGCAACGTTATGGCAGACATAAAAACAAGAGGACGTGATCCTCAGATGTGCACTGTAAGGCCGAAGTCAAAAAGACCTCTCTGTCCTGACATGTCACGCAAGGGGGAACTTATAAAAGTCTGCCCTTCGTCAAACTTGCTGGTATCAGCACTGGAATATCTGGGGTTCAGTCCTGAGACATCGGTAGGCCTCCCCATCCAGGAAGCTGAGATAATCGTTTCAGGCGGCAAGGGCATGAAAAACTCTAAAAATTTTGCAAAGCTTGAAGAACTTGCCATATTGCTCGGAGGAACGGTAGGAGCTTCGCGTATGGCGGTAGATCTTGGCTGGGCTCCATATTCAGCTCAGGTAGGACTTAGCGGCAAATCTGTAACTCCGCGGCTTTACCTGGCATTTGGAATATCCGGCGCTGTTCAGCATATCGCAGGCATGTCCGGGGCAGAAACAATAATTGCAGTCAACCACGACCCTGAGGCACCGATCTTCAGGGTGGCAGACCTGAGTATCCGGGGTGACGCAATGGAGATCCTTGACGGACTTATTGAATCACTAAAGAAAAGGCAGTCATAGAAATGGATGTATATGGCAGGCTGACAAAGGATATAGAAAAGGAACTGGCCTCAGTACTAGGCAGGGGTGGCATCATAACAGAAGACAGTGATGTCCTGGAAAACTATTCATGGGATCAGGCCGGCAGGATCTGGGGACATATGCCTGATGCGGTAGTGCGGCCTGAAAACACTGAACAGGTAAGCTCTGTAATGAAGATCGCATCCTCTTACAGGATACCTGTGACTCCAAGAGGAGCAGGCAGCGGACTGAATGGTGGTGCCGTCCCTCTTGCAGGAGGAATAGTGATGTCCCTTGAAAGGATGAATTCTATCCTTGAGATAGATCCACTCAACCGTGTAGCCGTTGTGGAACCCGGCGTAGTCACAAACGACCTCTGCAGGGCTGCCGCTGAGAAGGGCTTTCTTTATGCCGGTTATCCAATGAGCACAGAGACTAGCTTCATCGGAGGAAACTTTGCCACGAACGCCGGAGGCGGAAAAGTCGTCAGGTACGGCAGTACCAGAAGACACATACTGGGAGCGGAAGCCGTCCTTCCTTCCGGAGAAGTGATAAATCTTGGAGGCCGCTTCAGAAAAGATACATGGGGATACAATCTGCTCCAGCTGTTAATTGGGAGCGAAGGAACACTGGCAATAGTTACAAAGCTTATCGTGAACCTCGAGCCTAAACCGGGAAAAACAGTAAATCTACTTGCATGCTACCCGGACATCGAGACATTGGTAGACAGCGTATCAAAAGTTATAAGCTCAGGCAAAAAAATAATTTCCTGTGAATTTATGGACAAAAAACTCGTACAATACACAACAGAATATCTCGGGTGCAGGCTTCCTGAGCAGGAGAAAAGCGAAGGATACCTAATAATACAGATCGAAGCAGATAACGAAGAACAGCTTGAAGAAAGCTACGAAGTAGTTGGCAAGATATGCATGTCCTGCGGTGCTTTCGAAGTTTTCGTAGCTGAGAGCAGAACAGACTCTGCGGCTATGTGGAACGTAAGGCAGAACGGCCTCGAGGGCATGAGAGCCAAAGATCCATATGCATGCAGCTCAGGAGACCTGATGGTGCCGCTATCCGCTGTTCCGGAGATGTTAAAGAGGATAAGTTATGCCGGGAGTAAGTGGGGACTTGAAATGGGCATAATAGCTCACATCGGCGACGGGAATATCCATCCTATACCTATAAAGCCGGAAGGAATGTCACCTGAAAAATGGGCAGTATACTCAGAAGAATTTTTTGAGGAGCTAATCAAAGAAGCTATCAGCCTCGGAGGGGTAGGAAGCGGAGAACACGGAGTTGGACATGTAAAACAGCATATAATCATCCAGAGCAAATCTCCTGCGGAACTTAAGTTATTAAGAGGTATCAAACGTTCATTTGATCCTCTCAACATATTGAACCCGGGAAAGATGTTTTTTTCTTTGGAAAATCAACACAAAATCAACAACAAAAATCAACATAGTTAGTGTCAACAGTGTCAACATAGTTAGTGTCAACATAGTTAGTTGACATTTATCGAACATCAATATAAAATCTCCGCAATTTAGTTATTTTCCGACTGAGGAAAGGAGGAAACTCTATGCAGCATAATATCGTATTCGGAATAATGTGCATGATGATGTGCGGCATGGGCGGATCCTCTCCTGAAATGGTCGGCGCTTAGCCAGCTCTTGCCATATCAGGGCCGGACCCGCTAGGGTCCGGCCCTTTAATTTTTAAAAATGGAATACAAATTACGAGGAGGAATTAAGAAATGAAGAAAGCATTCATCATCGCCATGATCGCAGCTATATTGATACCGACAGCCTGTTTTGCCGCCGACAAAAAAATCGTACTCGGAGTCACACCGTTTCCGGCCAAAGATATAGCAACAGTAGCAAAAGAGGTACTAAAAAAAGACGGATACGATCTGGTGATCAAAGAGTTCACCGACTTCGTACAGCCTAACTATGCCCTTCAGGACAAAGACCTGGACGCCAATTTTTTCCAGCACGTCCCCTATCTTGACAACATGAAAAAAGAAAAGAAGCTCGACATAGTCCCACTGGTGAAGGTACACCTGCTTCCCATAGGCATATATTCACAGAAGGTAAAATCACTCAAGGACGTCAAAAAGGGGGCAGTTGTTGCTGTACCGAACGATCCAACAAACGGATTCCGCGCATACAAACTTCTTGAACGGGAAGGACTCCTGAAGATGGACCCGTCAAAAAAGGATCTCACCGCCAGGGATATAATTGAAAACCCAAAATCCCTTAAGATAATTGAACTTGAGGCGCCCCAGCTTCCGCGCAGCCTTCCTGATACAACGATATCGGTGATAACCATGAATTTTGCCGTTGATGCCGGGCTCAACCCGACAAAAGAGGCCCTTGCTCTTGAAGATAAGAATTCGCCATATGCCGTGGTCCTGGCAGTGAGAAGCGGAGATAAAGATACTCCTGCAACAAAGGCTCTCTCCAAAGCCCTCAATTCACCTGAGGTAAAGAAATACATTACTGAAGTCCTCGCACCTAAGGGAGTAGTTCCTGCCTTCTAAAAAACAGTGGCTTAAAATATATCAAAACAAACAGTGCCGGGATAAGAAAAATCTGATCCCGGCACTGTTTGTCGCTATTTGATTTGCTCTTTTTACAAAAAACAGAGGTTAGATGTAGCCGTTTTC
>JBFXIQ010000053.1:0-10201 GCA_050175815.1 Synergistaceae bacterium | reverse complement strand
GATGATCTTATTTGTTGTATTCGCGGCGTTCCTTGATACGAGCTGCTTTGCCGCTGAGTTCGCGGAGATAGTAAAGCTTCGCCCTGCGGACCTTCCCTTTGCGTACGATCTCTACCCTTTCGACGCTCGGGCAATGGACCGGGAATATTCTTTCCACGCCTATACCGCCGGACATCTTTCTGACGATAAAGTTCTCGCGAATTCCGCCGTGCTGACGTCCGATAACTACTCCTTCAAATATCTGGATACGTTCACGGTTGCCTTCTTTAACTTTAACGTGGACTTTTACTGTGTCCCCGGGGCGGAACTCTGAAAGGCTTTCATCAGTCTTTGAGAATCTCTTCTCAATAAGTGCTATTCTTGGATCTATCATGAGGTTTTTCCCTCCTTATCTTGGTGTGTGTTTTTTTTTGTCATTTTTTAAACTTTTTATGGCCGTTTGGCCCTTTGCTTTTTGCCGGATTTGAATCTTACTTCATCTCCAGCCGAAAAATCTGTCGAGCGTAATACTTACCGCACTTCTTACTGAAAGGTGGTTCCAGCTGTCCAGCCCTCCGGCGATCGGTGTCATTACAGAGTCTGCCTCTTTTAAAACATCTTCGTGCAGTCCCCAGCCCGTTCCGAAAATGAAGACCGGAGAGAGATCCTCTTCAAGTATCCTGCGTTTGAGTGACAGCCAATGAACAGCACCCTCAATTGACTTTGCTGTTGTCGCTATCTTGAAAGGTTCTGTTTTTTCTCTTTCTCCTATCCATTTCAGTGCTCTGTTGACTGAAGCGAAGATCTTTAGTGTACTGAATGCTTCGCTCCTGTCCTGGTTATAAGAGGCTCCCCAACCTTCAGTCCAGTGAGAGGCTATCCTCTTGACCATTTCACGCTGCTGGGCCAATGGCGTTACCAGAAGATACTTTTTTATGCCGTATGTGCGGCATGCCCTCGCGATGTCATGAAGGTCCATTCCTGTAATAGCAGTGGAGGATCTTTCGCCTCTTTTATCCAGTACCGGGTAATGGACTTCCATTACGTAGGTTCCCCTGGACAGCCAGGGCATTATCCCCGCCCGTCCCACTATGTCGGGCCTTCTTTTAAGCGTTCTCTCGACGGCCTGCCTTCTGCGCCACTTTTTGATGGCCTTCTCATCACCGCTCAAAAGGATCTCCGGTACTTTGTGCCCGTTCCATTCAGACGGTCGGGTGTAGTGAGGCGTATCAAGCATCCCGCCGAAGAAAGAATCTTCCTTCACAGCTTCTGACTTGCCTACTACTCCGGGGATGAGCCTTGAAACGGCATCTACGATCGCCATTGCAGGCATTTCCCCACCGGTGAGCACAAAATCGCCTATTGAAATTTCAAGGTCCACATTTTTTTCGACGAATCTTTCATCGACACCTTCATAGTGGCCACAGAGTATTACAAGATGCTCTTTTCTTGATAGATCTTCGACCAGTTCCTGATGCAGCATCGTCCCCTGGGGAGAAGGATATACAAGGAACGGTTTTCCGTTTCCCTTCAGGCTGTCGAGTGCCTTTTGGAGCGGCGCGGCCATGAGCACCATTCCGCCGCTTCCGTACGAATAATCATCGATCTGCCTGTAACTGCCTTCGGCGAAGTCCCTTATGTCAATGACTTCGACCTCCAGCCTGCCCTTTGCTATCCCCCGACCAAGCACGCTCGCGCCAAGATAGCTCTTTATAAGGTCAGGGAAGGCTGTAAGAATTGATATTTTCATATCAGTCCCAGAGTCCCTCCGGTACAGTTACCAGCATTACACCCTTTTGAGTGTCGACCCTGTTTATGACCTCCGCAAGCGCAGGAATAGGTTTTATCCGGGCATCTTCTGTTTTTATCATGTAGACATCGTTGCTTCCTGTCTGAAGTACTTCCTGAAGGATCCCAAGTTCAGTTCCTGTTGCATTGTCGATCACTTTCAGTCCTACGATATCGTCGATCCAGTATTCATCATCGGAAAGCTCAACACGTTCCTCTTTTGATATCGTGACAAGGCTTCCTTTGAAAGATTCAGCGAGAGTCCTGTCAGATACATTTGCTATCTGTAGAAAAAATGTATCTTTTCCTTCATAGGGCACTAATTTTGTAACATTGACAGTCTGGCTCGGAACGCCGGGTTTTTCCAGGGTAAGTTTTTTCATTTTGAAAAAACGCTCAGGAAAATCAGTAAGAGGAAAAAGGAGCATTGTTCCTGTAACTCCGTGTACACCCACTATTTTCCCGATTATTACCCTTTCTTCCGACGAAACCTCACTCTTCTTCGACATCTACATCGACCTTTTCACCGGATTTGACTGACGCAGCCTTGGCTACGTGGCGTATGGCATTGATCGTGGAACCTTTTTTGCCTATGACCCTGCCAATATCTTCTCCGGACACCTTTATGGTAAGAAGGATAGCTCCGGAGTCGCTCCGTTCTTCTGATATCTTGACTTCATCAGGCTTAGTTACAAGCCTGCGAACTATCAGGTCTACCAGCTCAATGTAATCAGGCATAACTATCGACCGCCTTATTCTGCTGCCGGAGCATCAAAAACTCCGGCCTTTTTGAGCAGTATCTTAGCTGTATCTGAAGGGGAAGCCCCATTCTTTAGCCAAAATGCTGCACGTTCAACGTCCACTTTTACCTCTGCAGGATCTGTCAGAGGATTGTAGGTTCCGAGTATCTCTATGAAGCGGCCGTCTCTTGGAGAATGAGAATCGGCAACCACCAGGCGATAGAAAGGAGCCTTCTTTTTCCCGTGACGGGAAAGACGGATACGAACTGCCATTTGCGCAAACACCTCCTGTTTTTAGGGTTCCTTGGTGATTTGATTTTCACTGCTTATCGATACGGGCGAAAATCAAATTACGGAGAAACCTGATGTTATCTTTTTGAAATCGGAAACCCGATAAAAAAGCCTGGTAGTCATTCTGTGGCATGGACCGTGCCACGTGAAACTGCCGGAAGAACACCGGCGTGAAACAATTGTGAAGCGATGGTGAAGCAATGGTTAGAACCCGGATCCTAAGACCTTGCCCCTTATCGTCTTCCCCGAATGCTCAAATCGGGGATCCAGTGTCTTCGGTCCTAACGTTCTTTAGTTACTTTTCAAGGTTCTTACGATCGTTTGACTACTGTTTGACCGCCCCTACAACCGTTTCACTACTGCTTCACCATTGCTTCACGGCGATATGATCGCCGCTTCACCCCCGGTATAAACATACCGGGTCTGCTACTTAAAGAACCCCCTGCGGCCTGCGCCGAAATTCTTCATTCCGCCCATACCGCCCATACCTGGAGGCATCTTGAAGCCTTTTCCTCCGGCGGACATTTTGCCGATGCCCTTCATCATGGTCTTCATCTGTTCGTACTGCGCCAGCACCTGATTGACCATCTGCACAGACGTGCCTGAACCTTCGGCTATCCTCCTGCGGCGGCTGCCCTTGATTATCTCCGGGCTGCGCCTCTCTTTGAGGGTCATTGAGAGGATTATGGCCTCTGTCTGTTTCATCCTTTTTGGATCAACATTTGCGCCTTTGAGGGCCTTGCTGCCTCCCGGGATCGGGAGCATCTCCAGTACTTTTTCAAGCGGACCCATCTTCTGTATCTGCTGAAGCTGGAGGAGCATGTCTTCCAGGGTGAACCTGTTCTTCTTGAGGCTCTCCGTCATTCTGTTTATATCGGCTTCGGTCGTGGCAGACTGGACTTTTTCAAGAAGCCCTTCCATATCGCCCATTCCGATGATGCGCTGAGCCATGCGTTTGGCGTCAAAGACTTCAAGATCTTCCGTCTTCTCTCCGCAGCCGGCAAGTTTTATCGGAACTCCTGTGCTTGCCCGCACTGCGAGCGACGGACCGCCTCTGGCGTCTCCGTCAAGCTTTGTGAGTACGACTCCGGTGAGGCCCAGGCGCTTGTGGAAGGTATCGGCTACGTTGACTGCTTCCTGACCTGTCATGGAATCTACTACAAGCAGAATTTCAGTCGGAGGCACAGCGGCTTTCATTGTTTCAAGTTCAGCCATCAGTTCGTCGTCCATCTGGAGACGTCCTGCTGTGTCGAGGATTATCATGTCACAGAGGTGGTCTTCTGCGTATTTGCGGGACTTGGATGCTACCTTTACAGGATCTGTCTCTCCGGGTTCAGGTCCCCAAAAATGAATATTTGATTTTTCGGCAAGTACCCTGAGCTGTTCGACCGCTGCGGGTCTCCGAAGGTCGCAGGCGACAACGAGCGGCTTGTGGCTTTTTGCCATCTTTTTTGCGATCTTGACTGTAGTAGTTGTTTTTCCTGATCCCTGAAGGCCTACCATCATGTAAACAGTAGGAGGTTTAGGGGATATTGTAAGTGGAACAGGTGCCTCGCCCATTATCTTGACGAGTTCTTCATATACTATTGTGAATATCAGCTGCGCAGGAGTTACAGAGTCCAAAACGGTCCGTCCGGTCGCCCGGACTTTGATAGCTTCAACTACGTCCTTGACGACCTTGTAATTTACGTCAGCTTCGAGGAGCGCGCGGCGTACTTCGCGCAGCGCTTCGTTGATGTCTTCAGGGGTAAGTTTTCCTTTTCCTCTGAGACCGGCAAAGATATTTTCAAACCGTTCCTTTAATGAATTGAACATTTATATTCCCCTTATGATTCCAACATTTTTTTCATCTTTATGTAAAAGTCTTCCGGCAAATGGTTCCTGTTTTCTTCAAGCAGCTTAAGAAGCTCCCCGTATTTGCCCTCTTTTTCCAGAAGCCCCAGAGCTTTTTCGGCATTTTCCATATGTTCCCTAGCCCTTGTGATGAGGTCGTGGACGCCCTGTCTGGAGACCTTCAGTGATCCGGCCGCTTCGGAGAGAGAGAGGTCCTGCAGAAGGACCATCTCACAGGCGAGTCTCTGTTTTTCTGTTATCAGCGCTCCGTAGACATCCAGCAGAAGTCCGTCCCTGATACGTTGTCCAAGCGAATCCGTATCCTGCAAAATATCACTCCTGTCCTCATTGACCAGTGAATTATACTTAGGACGCGCGCCCCTGTCAAGTAAAATTACTTGACAGGGGCGCGCGCAGGACATCGCACAAAAAAAGAGCCCCGAAGGGCTCTTTTTTTGTGTTCAGCTTGGTTATTTTGTCATCTTTATTTTCGAGTACTTCTCAGGAACCTCAACAGATGCGGCGTTCATGAATCCCTTGCCAAAGATGTAGGTATCCTGATAGACAAGCAGGTGGTTTTTGCTTGTCACCCCTGTACCGAGGTCGGTGTAGTAGTTGCCGTTCCAGGCTGCACCCGGTGTGTACTCGCCATAGCAGGCCATCAGGTCATCTTTGCTCTCAAGTTTGGCTGTTCCTTCAACTATCCTCTTGCCGAATTCAGCAAGGGCGACGCTGTTGGTGTAGCCGTAAGAGAATGCCCATGTACCCATGCGGCCGGCTGCGCCTGCGTCAGCAACTGCCTTTTCGACCTTTTTGAGGATGACGGGCCAGTTGCCTGCTTCTGCTGCAAGGTCGATACCGAATGCTCCGGGATAGCCCATAAGGGGTGACGGAAGGTCGGCTTCGATAAAGTATCCTCCGTTTGCAGCAAGCTGTTTGAGAAGCGGTTCGGTGTGTGCATCGTTTGTGCAGAAGAACGCAGTGTTCTTACCATATTTGCTTACCCATGCAGGTGTCTTTTCAAGTATGAACTGCTGTGCGCCTGCAACGCCTACGTCGCTGGTCGGGTCGGGAGCTGTTTCAAATACAAATTTCATACCGAGGTCTTTGCATGCCTGCTCCATGATGAGACGACGCCTTCCGAGTGTTTCGTAGCTCATGTGACGGGGGAAGGAAATATGCACAAAAGTGTCGCATCCGAGTTCTTTTGCGGTGTGAATGATGAGATAGCCGCGGGAAACGAAGTCCGCATTGATCGTAAGGTCTGCGACCGATGCGATAACGTTCGGGTCTTCGTGTGCTTCACCGGCGAAGCAGAGGATGTCAGGGCGTTTTTCCTTGATGCGGCGGAAACCTTCAGCGGTTCCCGGGATCGCCTGGTTAACTACGACTACCTTCATGTCCGGGTCATCAGCAAGTCCTGCTATCTGTGCAATGGTCGTTTCCATCTCAGACATAAAGTTGTCCGGATAGGTAAGATGCTTGATCATTCCGCCTGTTGAAACGTCGCCATACTTCTGGATCGCAAGTTCAGCTCCGCGAAGGTCATCTTCGCTCTGAGAGACCGTACCTGTTACGATACCGATGTGGAAGGCTGCCTTTTCAGGGGCTTTAGCCTCTTCCTGTGCTGCCTGTTCTGCCGGTTTGTTGGCAGACTGGATCATAAAGAAGCCCAGAACCAGTACAGCTATCGCGCCGATGATCATCATAGTTTTCTTTGACATGAACTCATCCTCCTTAAAATTAGTTGAATATAAAAAGTGTTTCTTGTTGCCATGCTAAAAATGTTAAGCGTTTTTGTCTCAGAGCTTGCTGAACTCTATAAACTAAATTCTATAAGCAGTTCACGTCTATGTCAATTGATTACCTCTTCACCTTATTATTCTTCCTCAGGATCATAGAGACAATATAATGATTGAGTTCCGGCCTCACTCAGTCCCCCTTCCGATATTTCCTCATAAAGTTCCCTTGTCAGAGAGAGAGCCGGCAGATCAAGCCCGATCTCATCCGCTGATTCCTCCGCAAGTTTCATGTCTTTGATGTAGTGTTTTACAAAAAAGCCGGGATCAAAATCCCCTTTCAGTATCCTGGGGCCGTAATTTGAAAGGCTCCAGCTGCCTGCAGCCCCTCCCGATATTGCTTCAAGGACCTCTTTCCGGTCAAGGCCGCATCCCTTTGCAAAAGCCAGCCCTTCGCACATTCCCGTCATAGTTCCAGCCAGTACTATCTGGTTGACCAGTTTTGTGTACTGTCCGCATCCTGCCTTACCCATGTGCCTTATGTTTGTCCCCATCAGCCTGAAGTAGGGGAGGGCGCGCTCAAAGTCCTCCCTCTCTCCGCCGGCCAGGATAGTCAGCTTTGCTTCCCTTGCTCCCCTGTCGCCTCCTGTTACAGGCGCATCAAGGACTGATATTCCTTTAGACCTGGCGGTCTCCCATATTCTGCCTGCCAGTTTGGGGCTTGATGTTGTCATGTCAACAAGGAGCGAGCCTTTTGCCGCCGACTCGATTAGTCCCTTTTTGCCCAGGTAGATATCCTCTACATCCTTAGGATAGCCAACGATTGTGAATACAATGCTGCATTTGGAGGCCAGCTCTGAAGGCGAACCCTCCCAGACTGCCCCCGCCTGTATAAGCTTTTCGGCTTTGCTTTTTGTCCTGTTGTATACGTGGACTTCATTTCCCCCGGCGAGAAGGTTCCCCGCCATGCTTGAACCCATCACTCCGGTTCCGATAAAACCCACAACATTCCTGTCGCTCATTGGATCATCCTTTCCATCAACCGTTTTTTACTACGGTAAGTTCTCTCGGTGAATGGTTAAGTGCCTCTCCTGTGCCGTCAGGTCTTACTGCGACCAGGTTTTCGATCCTTACTCCGAATTTGCCCGGCAGATATATACCCGGTTCAACGCTGAAAACATTTCCAGGCTCAAGAGGTCTGTCATTCCCCTCAATGATAAAGGGAGATTCGTGAACAGCCAGTCCTATGCCATGCCCGACCCTGTTGAAGAAAAAGTCTCCATATCCTGCATCGACTATGACCTTTCTTGCCGCCCTGTCTACATCCTGTCCTGTCGCCCCTGGTCTCACGGCTGCTTCTCCTGCCGCCTGCGCCCTTCTGACAGTTTCGTAAACTTTTTTCTGTTCATCAGTCGGAGTACCTACGAAAAGTGTCCTGGTAGTATCTGAGCAATAGCCGTTGTGCCTTCCCCCGAGGTCAAGGATGATGACGTCATTTTTTTCGATCACCCTTTTATCTCCGGAGTAGTGGGGCATTGAGCCGTTTGGTCCGCTGGCGACTATCGGGCCGAAAGACATCTGGTAACATCCGGCCTCTTCAAAAAATTCAGGTATCTTCTTTATGATGTCCCTCTCTGTCATGCCGGGTCTTATGAAGTCGATGAGCTTGTAAACGACCTGATCGACCATCCCGGATGCTTCTCTCATAAGATCAAGCTCTTCTTCATCCTTGTGTGAGCGAAGCGGGTCCAGCACTTTTAAACCGTTGCAAAGCTGGATATCCATTGAATCTCTTATCGCCAGCATATCAACGGCCCGCACTCCGTCGTTGAATGCGATCTTTTTTCCGATAAGCCCCAGCTTTTCGCATCCGAGCCTGAAGGCGTCCGTAAAACCTTCATGGTCGCTCCATTCCGCATAGAAGGGAACATCTCCAAAGGCATTTTGCATCTCTTCTTTGTAAAGCAGCGGAGTCATCGCAAAGCATGCGGCGTCTTTCGATACCATCAGTCCCCGGACCCTTTCGTCCGGGTGGGTATCAAGGCCGCTTATATACTCCAGGTCAGTCGAAGGACCAAGGTATATTCCGTCGAAACCCCAGGATCTCAATTCATCCGCCAGTTTTTTCAACCTGTTTTCTCTGATCAAATCTATCCCTCCGAAATCTCATAAAATGGTTTGCTTTCCGGATCATTGAAAATCATTCAGAGCCTGACGAAGCTACTATCAGGGTCCGCTATTATCATACTACTTAGAGATACTATTATCTATAAGGTAAAGACCGGCCTGGCAGCAGGGACTTCCGGGCAAACAAGCAAAAAACGGCTGAACGGTAGAAAACCGGGGGAAGCGCTCCATGAGAGCCCTTGCGGCACAGAGGTGTGTTCGGCACGGATCAGCCCGTATTGACTTATGGGCCTTGCGGGAATACCATTTATACTGTGCAGTATATCCGGTTCAGTTTTTTTGCAGGGTAACTGCAGCTGTTCTGCCGGAGCTTTCTGATCAGAAAACTCCCATTCCCAAATATCACAGGAGGAGTACTTCATGAAGAAACATGCAGTCTGTTTTGCAGTTGCGCTGGTCCTGGCCTTTGTCTTTTGCGGTTCTGCCTTTGCGGCGGCCCCTTTTCACATAGGGGTGGCAACGCTGACGGTCTCGCAGGCGGAAGATACTTACCGGGGAGCTGAAAGGCTTATCAAGGAGTACGGAGATGTAGCATCAGGCGGAATGATCCGCCACGTAACAATGCCTGACAATTTCATGTCTGAAATGGAGACGACTATCAGCCAGATAGTAGGGCTTTCAGACGACCCGAAGGTCAAGGTCATAGTAGTCGATGACGCAATACCGGGTACGACAGAAGCATTTCGCAGAGTCAAGGAGAGACGCCCTGACGTTCTCTGCTTTGCAGGAGAACCCCAGGAAGACCCGGCAGTAATTTCAAGCACAGCAGACTTTGCAATTGGCGTAGACAACATAATGCGTGGATACCTCATAATAAACACAGCTAAAAAACTTGGAGCAAAAACATTCGTACATATTTCCTTCCCGCGTCACATGAGCTATGAACTCCTTTCAAGACGGCGCGCGATAATGGAACAGGCCTGCAAAGACCTCGGCCTTAAATTTGCATTTGAGAGCGCTCCGGATCCGACCAGCGATGTAGGTGTAGCCGGAGCCCAGCAGTTCATTCTTGAAAAGACACCGGCATGGGTGAACAAATACGGCAAAGATACGGCTTTTTTCTGCACAAACGATGCTCAGACGGAGCCCCTGCTCAAGCAGGTCGCAAAGTACGGAGCGATATTTGTCGAGCCTGACCTGCCGTCACCGCTCATGGGCTATCCCGGGGCTTTCGGGATAGACCTCTCTAAAGAAGCAGGCAACTGGCCGGCAATAGTTAAAAAGGTCGAAGCCGCAGTCATCAAGGCAGGCGGCAAGGCCAGAATGGGAACATGGGCATACTCTTACGGATGGAGTACGACCTGTGCGCTTGCCGAATACGGTAAAAGGATAGTTGAGGGCAAAGCCAAGCTTTACAACCTCAAAGACCTATGGAAGTGCTATGACAAGTTCACCCCGGGTGCAGCGTGGAACGGGGCGCAGTACTTTGATGTGGCAAAGGGTGTCAAGAACAAGAAATTCACGTTGGTCTACCAGGACACCTATGTCTTCGGAAAAGGTTACATGAAAGCTACGGAAGTAGTGGTCCCAGAAAAATATCTGACCATAAAATAGGATGAACAGAAGAGTAATGGAATAAAAAAGCAGCGCCGGATATGGCCTTTTATTACAAAAGGCTTATCCGGTTTTTTAGGTTCGGATACA
>JBFXIQ010000052.1:0-10582 GCA_050175815.1 Synergistaceae bacterium | reverse complement strand
CTTGTCATACCCGGCTGTCTGCAGGGCCAGTGTCAGAGATATCGTCTTAGATATGCTCTGCATCGTGAACGGTTCATGCCAGTCCCCTGCAGAATAAGTCTCTCCCGTTACTGTCTTTATGCATACCCCCACGTGTTCGGGGTCGGCTTTGGACAGTTCGGGAATGTATGTTGCTGCTCTGCCGGTTTTTGTGACCTTTTTACCCTCGTTGACTGCCTTCTCCAGAATTTCCTGAATTATCTGCCCGTCCGAACTCCTGTCGGCAGAGGATCCTAGCCCCGAGCTAGAAACCTGTCTCATCGGGCGAACGGAAGAGCTGTTCATAGCTTCCGGGTATTATGAGTTTCTTTCTGAGCTGTATCTGGGGCATGCCCACTACCACTATGCCCGAAGATGGATCAAGATGGTACTTCTGAGCATCCTCAACAGGATCGAATCCTATCGAAGTTCCGGGCGGGATAATATTGTGAGCATCAACAATGACCCTGCGAAGCCTGCAATTTTCGCCTACCTCAACGTTCTGGCCTATTATGCATTCTTCGACCACAGCACCGGGTTTTATGACGCAATTCCTGGAAAGGACGCTTTTTCTGACATATGCTCCGAGGACACGGCTCGCCTCTGCCCTGAGACAGCCGTCAACAGAACAGGAATGGTCTGCTGCGGGATAGGTGAATCCCGGAGGATCGGAATAAGATACTGTCCTTATCGGCCATTGCTGGTTGAAAAGGCTCAGCTCAGAGGGGTGCTTAAGAAGGTCCATCTGGGCTTCCCAATATGCCTTTATGCTTCCCACGTCTTTCCAGTAAGGCCTGTCTCCTCCGGGCAGCACGTTTGTGGAGAAGTCATAAGCCATTACTTTCTGTTTTTTGTATAAGGACGGGATGATGTCCCTGCCAAAATCGTGGGAGCTGTCTTTTATTTCGTTGTCTGAAAGGACAGATTCTTCCAGCGTTTCCCGTTCGAAAATATAGTTTCCCATTGAAACAAAACTGAAGCCTGGCCTTCCGGGGATCTCAGGAGGTACGGCCGGTTTTTCTACGAAGTCGATTATCCGTCCTGTCTCATCTGTTGCTATGCACCCGAACTGGTTCGCTTCAGAAGATGGCACAACGTATGCGGATACTGTGACATCCGCTTTGTTTTCCATGTGGAACTGCAGCATCTGTTCGATGTCCATCTTGTAGACATGGTCGGCAGCAAAAATGCATATCCTGTCCGCGTTGAAAAGGGTCACCAGATGAAGGTTCTGGAATATGGCATCAGCCGTTCCCTCGTACCAGCGTTCTCCGTCCCACATCTGGGCAGGTACGACATTGACGAAAAAGTCACGGCCGCGGAGGGCGCTTCCAAACTGCCATCCCTTTCCTATATGTTCATGGAGTGACTGGCTTTTGAACTGTATCATGCAATAAATTGAAAAAAGGCCGCTGTTGACCATGTTGGAAAGCGCGAAATCTATGATCCTGTACTTTGCTGCGAAAGGGACAGCAGGCTTAGCTCTGTATTTTGTAAGCGGCATAAGCCGTTCGCCCTTACCCCCCGCCAGTACCATGCCCAGGACACGACCGTACTTGCCATGGATCATCTTAACCCCTCCTTAAAAATCTTTTTAACGATGCCTTGCCATTTTGGGGACAAAAGTCAGTCATTTTCAGATCACGCAGTGTTAAGGATCACATATGAAGCACTGATACTACAAAACAATTATAGCCTATAAAAAAACAAAGTTCGTCTCACCAAAGTTGCATTTATGTAAAAAGATCAGTCTGATGTGAGTATGTCTCTGTAAAGTTCCGCGTAGGCCTTCGCCGAATTGTCCCACGAAAAATCGGAATTCATGGCGTTTTTGATTATGTTTGCCCATCTTGCACTGTCATTTTTAGCATCTATAGCTCTTTCTATAGCCTTTTCAAGTTCCTCGGAAGAAAAGTCCTTAAAGAGGAAGCCTGTGCCGTCCGGTGATCCGTCGGCATCTATTATAGTGTCGGCAAGCCCTCCCGTTGCTCTTGCAACGGGGATCGTGCCGTAGGCGAAACCTATAAGCTGGGAAAGGCCGCATGGCTCAAAGAGGGAAGGCATCAGCAGTATATCCCCTCCTGCGTATGTCAGATGAGCTTTTGTCTCGTTAAATTCAAGTATCGTATGCACGGAACCGGGGTTTTCCTTCTGAAACTCTTTTATCTTTCTGGTGTAAAGGTCGTTGCCGGATCCGACTATCACGCATCTGGCTCTTTTCGACAGAAAGGGTTTGACCGCATCAAGCATTATGTCTATGCCTTTCTGCTCCGTCAGCCTTCCGACAAATATAAAGATGGGCCTGTTGTCTTCCTTCCATCCGCATTCCTTTAAAAGAGCTTTCCGGCACTTCTCTTTCCCGGACATCTTATTCAGACTGTAGTTGGCAGGGAGAAGACTGTCTGTTTCAGGATTCCAGATGTCGTAATCTATCCCGTTGATTATTCCGCGCAGCTTGTTCCGGTGGGCAACGATCACACCGTCAAGGCCGAGGCCCCCGTTGGGTGTCTGGATGTCCCATGAGTAGCTGGGGCTTACTGTTGTGAGAGCTTCCGAGGTCGTTATCGCACCCTTCATCATGTTGACATGACCGAAGTACTCCATGCTGTCCATATCAAGGTTGGAAAAGGCTCTCGCATCGAAGCCCCATCCATCAAGGACAGAATGGCTGATTATTCCCTGGAACGCAAGGTTGTGGATCGTAAAGACGGTGTCGTAATCTCCGTTAAAGTATGAATAATACCTGTGCCACTTCAAAGCTGCGGATACAGGGGCAGTCGTCCAGTCATGGGCATGCAGGAACTGCGGTTTCCATCCTGTCAGCCTCAGGAGTTCAAAAGGAGCAAAAGAGAGGAATATAAAGGGAAGCACAGTCTCGGCATCCAGTTTTTCCGGATAGATGCACGGATCGGAGAAGAGTTCCGGCTGGTCTAGCAGATATATATGCAGTCCGTTTACCTCAGCCTCGAGAACAGATGCTGTATAGGCACGCCAGTTGAGGGCGACGCTGATCTCCCCAAGAGGGACTCTGTTCAGCCTGCCCATTTCTTCGGCCTTCTCTTTAACGCCGGGCCATGCCGGCATCAGCACCCTTGCGTCTATGCTCTGCTTTTTGAGAGCCTTGGGAAGCGTGCCCACAACATCCCCAAGCCCGCCTTTTTTTGCGAGAGGAGAGCACTCGGGAGAAATATGGAGCACCTTGAGCGTAAAATGCTTATAGGCGATCATTTTTTAAAGCCCCCTGAAAACTGTTCCGTAAGCTTTCTCGCAATATTCCCTGACTACCCTGTGTGTGTTGAAGTAGCTCGCGTTTATGGAAATTGCCAGCTTCATCATCCTTATCCACCTTGGCCTGTTGTTGTAATATAGCGGCAGGATCTTATTCTGCAGCTTCCTGTAGAGATCCTCAGCGTCCTCTGCCTCGTTGTAGCCCTTCATGTCATTGGGGTCCGGTTCAGGTCCTATCGCCCAGCCGGTATGGCCTTCAAGACAGCCCTCGATCCACCATCCGTCCAGTACGGAGAAGTTCATTATTCCGTTGTGTACGCATTTCATTCCGCTTGTTCCCGAAGCCTCACGAGGCCTTACCGGTGTGTTCAGCCACAGGTCGACCCCGGAAGTTATCAGTTTAGCAGGAGCAATGTTGTAATTTTCGATGAAGACCACTGGCATGGTTTTCCCAAGTTCCTTCGATATGTTGAATATTTTTTGAAGGATGTCCTTTCCGGGTTCATCGTGGGGATGGGCTTTTCCGGAGAATATGAACTGTATCTTTCCGTCTCCTATTTCCAGGAGCCTCTTTATGTCCGTGAAGACGAGGTCTGCCCTCTTGTATGTGGCAGCCCTTCTCGCAAATCCAATGGTGAGTATCTCAGGATCCAGCTTCTGTCCGGTTTCCTCATAGACCATGTCAAGCAGTTTGAGCTTTGCGGTCTGATGAGCCTCCCAGATCTCATCGTTCGGGATCTGGACCGCCTGCATAAGCCTGCTCGTGTTTGTTCTCCATCCGCGGGTGTATTTATCGTACAGCGCAGCGAATGATTCACATGTCCATGTTGTGGAGTGGACGCCGTTGGTGACCCAGTCAATCGAATCAGAGTTGAACATGGCCCTGCTGACCTCTGCATGTTTCTTGGATACTCCGTTGACATACCTGCTGAACTTAAGCGCAAGGTCTGTCATCGAGAGTCCACTTCCGCCTATGGTGTTCTTGATCTGTTCAATGAAGGTGCTGTCAATGACCGCGTTTATCAGGTCATAAGAGAAGAAGTCATGGCCTGCTTCGACGGGGGTATGAGTTGTGAATACGACTTGGTTGCGTACTTTCTGGAGGTCGGGGTAGCCCTGCTCCCTCAATAGTTCAAGAGTGATAAAACCAGCATGTCCCTCGTTAAGGTGGAAGGTCTTTACATTTCGGTATCCCAGGTCACGAAGTATCCTCAGTCCGCCTATCCCGAGTATTAGCTCCTGGCAGAGCCTGTATCTGTTGTCGCCCCCATAGAGCTCATCAGTCAGCGCCCTGTCCTCAGGTGTGTTTTCGGGGAGGTCGGTATCAAGGAAGAGGATCGGGATAAAATGGCCTGAATATCCGATTATCGTGTAGGACCAGACTCCTACCGAGATGCTTCTGCCGTTCATGACGACTGAAACCCTGTTGGGCAGCTGCGTAAGAAGCTCTGTCGGGTCCCATTCCACAGGTCTTTCTGTCTGTCTTCCCTCTTCGTTTATTTTCTGTGCAAAATAGCCTTTTTTGTAGAGGAGTGTAATTCCGACCATAGGCACTCCAAGATCTGCCCCACTCTTAAGGATGTCTCCGGCCAATATTCCCAGACCGCCTGAATAGGTCGGGATCTCCGGAGTAAGTCCTATCTCCATCGAAAAATAGGCAACATTCCTGGATGCAGGATCTCTTTCAAGGGTAGATAGGATCGATTGGGCAAGATTGCCGCCATAATTCATGTCTGTCATATTTTCTCCTCCAAATTGGATACCTTCGGCCTCCGGGATAAGTCCGTTTCCGTTTGCTTTAAGCGCTCCGTTTGCCTGTTTACCGTTCCTTCCGTTGCAGCAGGCAGGGATCTTTGAAATAATTTCCTGTTCTGCCAGTATTCTTGCGTCGGGATAATTTTTATCGTTGCCCCTGGCTTTTTTGAGTCCGGTCAGAAGGTCCGTCAAATAGTCTTTTTCTGTGACCTTCCCGGCAAGCTCGGCTGCCCTGACAGCGAAAGAGATGACCTGTTTTGTCTCAACTCCCGATATGTCGTTGAAAAACCATCCGCACGAAGTGAACATGAACATTCTCATCCGCTCTGCTTCAAGCATATTGAGGATCGAAGCTCCCTCTTTTTCACCAATGCCGCCGAGGTGTTTTGAAAGGAATTTCATTCCTTCCTCATACTCCTCTTTTTTGCCTGCCTTTGCCGAACTGTAGTGTTCGATCGATAAGTTTCTGAGGTCCCACGGGTCGAAATAGGGAGAGACTGTTTCGTAAAATGCCTCGTCCACCCTGCCTGCCAG
Organism: Synergistaceae bacterium; assembly: GCA_050175815.1. Taxonomy (GTDB): domain Bacteria; phylum Synergistota; class Synergistia; order Synergistales; family Synergistaceae; genus Caenicola. Next base: position 5,047 of record JBFXIQ010000052.1, on the reverse strand, counting down.
AGTGTTGAACGCCTCCCTTAACGGAGCGCGCCATGCCTGGTTCCAGCCAGGTTTTCCCCCTGTGCTGCAGCCGCAGTCGCTTCTCCAGCGCTCTATGCCGTGCACGCAGGACCATGATGAGTTCTCTTTGATGCGGCACTCAAATCTCGCAGGGTGTTTCTCGAGAAAGGTCCCTATATCCGGAAGCGAAACTTCAGGATCCTGTTCGAACCTTTCAAAAAGACGTGCCAGCGCCATCTCTCCGAATTTATGGTGATGGCCGTATGTCTCACCGTCTGTCGCAACTACGAGAAGCCTGTCTGCAGCTCGGACCTTTACAGCGCCTACGAGCGCATCCCGCAACCTGTCTCCGTTTTCCAGAAGCCCGCCGAAAGCAATGTCATGCGCAAGTTTCCCGTGATAAAAGACTATGGTTATTGTCCTGCCTGAAGGAAGCCTGCAGAGGTAGGGCAGAGTGACATCAAGCCCCTTGCCTTCAGGGGTCTCTTTCCATAGCCCATCCATAAATACGGCACTGCACTGTCTTGGAGCAAGTATAGTAAAAGCTATTCCGTTTTCACTCAGGACTTCAAGCGTTGCGGTGTCAACGGCCGTCTCAGGGAGCCACATTCCCTTGGGCCTTCTTTTGAACCTGTATTCAAAGTCTTTTATGCCCCATATGGTCTGGGTCTTTTTGTCCTCAGCGGAAGCAAGGGGCATGATCATATGGCTGTAACACTGGGATATTGCTTTTTTCCCTGATCCTGTAAGGATCAGGTCAAGCGAGGGATCTTCCTTTTCTATCCATCTGTGAAGTGTTGGGCCAAAGTTGAAGCTCAGGTGAGAGTAGTTGTTTATCACCGATATGATGCGTCCGTCCGATCCAAGTATTTTGGCCGCACAGTTTGGCCTGTAGCACTCGTTGGCTATTCTTTGGTTCCAGTCATGGGCAGGGGCCGCTGTGGGATCCTTTAACACCGCGTTAAGCCATGGATCTTCGCGCGGCGGTTGATAGAAGTGTCCATGAACAGCGATATTAAACAACTAACGATCACCTCCGGAGGGGTACGCCGGTAATTCCGACAGTATGATTATACTATGATAAGCGGCAATTGCCACTGACGGTAAAAGGCTGATAATGCCTCTGTACACTGGTACTCTTGTTTTTTTTATTCTTAAAGCTATAATTGAACTGTAATCTAAAATCGACCCTGCGGAGTACGTGGAATACGGGTTGTGTCTTGAGCCAACAATAAATCCCGGCTGAACTTTTTTCCCGCTGGCGGCGGAGACCTCGTCGGTTGACCAAGCTTTGCGGGTGGGGTTCTAATCCTCTTTCAGGAGCGGGTCAAGACCTTCCGTACACGGCTCTTGCGGGGTATTTTTGGCAACTTTTAAAACAAAGTTAAGGAGCAAAGTCATGAACATCAAACCGCCATTTTGGCACCCCTCCGGATCAAGAGGTTTTATCCTTGACTGGGATGGTGTAATTGCAGATACGAAGCTTGATTTCTCCGGATTAAGGGAACGTTATTACGGGGGACGTCGGGCTATGCTGCTTGAAGATGTTTCAACACTTTCTCCCGAAGATCAGGCATCATTTATGAAAGAGCTGTGTGACCTCGAAATGGAAGGGGCTCGCAAAGCAGAACCCATTCCGGGAGCTTTCGAGCTTATAGAATGGCTTAAGGTCAAAAACATCCCGTACACTATCGTATCAAGAAACTGCAGGGAATCCATTAAACTCGCAGCAAAGACGATAGGACTGGAACTTCCCGAGAACATATGGAGCAGAGATGATCAGAAAAAGGTAAAGCCGCATCCTCGCTCGCTTGCAGAGGCTGCCCGGTCCATAGGGCTTGAACCGGCTCAGTGTGTCCTTGTCGGAGATTTTCTTTATGATCTTCAGGGAGCCAGAAGATCCGGAATGAGAGCAGTCCTTGTTCAGAGGGATGAGCCTGAATGGGCTGCCTGGTCAGATGTCGCTTACTCCAAAATGACTGATTTTGTTGCAGATCTCGATGACCCTAAGCCCATAACGCCGTGGGAATATCGCGAGATTTTTTCCAAGCGCGGCGAGAAATGGCTCCATGCTGCATTTGAACTTGCCTTTGAACTTCCCGAAACGACCTCGCCGACCCTTGACTGCTGGCTTGTAAGGGTCGCAGCTCTTTGTGTGGGCACTGTTACCGTATCCAATGACTATATACTTGGACCAACGGAATGGAAGAACAACCAATCCTTTGAGCCCTACTTCATGGGACTTACAATATCTTCCATCGCAAAAAAATACCTTGCGTCCCGCTATCCGATGATCACCGTAACTACAGAAGAAGAAGGTATCAAGGCGCCTAAAAACTCACTTGACCTGACGAGGTTCATAGAAAGAAAGATCTTCTAAATGGAAGAAGGATGCCTTTTCGGCCCCGAAAAAGATCATAAAATTCCAATTTATGAAATTCCGCTGGCCGAACGTATGCGCCCGGACAGCCTTGATGATTACGCAGGGCAGCAGCACATACTCAGTCCGGGAAAACCCCTCCGGATAATGCTTGAAGGGGGCAAAGTCCCCAGCTGTATTCTCTATGGCCCTCCCGGAGTTGGAAAAACCACACTTGTCCGAATAATGTCAAAAACCACAGGCAGGGAACTGCTTGAAATAAACGCAGTAAGCGCGAAGGTCGAAACCTTGCGCACTCTTGTAGATAAAGCCAAAGCATCCAAAAGGACGTCAGGCAGATCCGCAATAGCATTTGTGGATGAGATATATCACTTCAATACAAAACAGCAGAACGTACTTCTGCCCTCTGTCGAAACAGGCGACATAATACTTGTAGGCACGACTACAGAAAATCCCTGGTTCGAGATAAACAAGACGCTCCTCTCACGAATGGTGGTCTACACACTGAAATCCCTCGATGAGGAAGACATAGTATCGTTGCTTGAAAAGGCGCTCTCTGACAAAGTGCGCGGGCTTGGGATGCTCGAAGTGACTGCCGATAAGTCAGTCATAGGAAAGCTGGCCTCACTTGCCGGAGGGGATGCCAGACAGGCTCTGACTAGGCTCGAAGCAGCTGCTTCATCTGTCGCCCTCGGAGGCGGACGTGAGGTAACGCTCAAGATAATCGCCGAAAGCACCGGAATGGCGACACAGAGGTACGACAGGGTCTCAGATGACCATTACGCGGTAATATCAGCCCTTATAAAAAGCCTCAGGGGATCAGACCCCGATGCCGCCCTCTACTGGCTTGCAAGGATGCTTGCAGCCGGGGACGACCTGCGTTTCATCTGCAGGAGGCTATGTATATTCGCATCCGAAGATGTCGGGCTTGCAGATCCTATGGCTCTTGTCGTGGCTCAGAACGCCGCCGCGGCAGTTGACAGGGTAGGACTTCCCGAAGCCGACATCATACTGGGCCAGGCAGTCGTCTATCTTGCATCCGCTCCGAAGAGCAACAGCTCATACCTCGGCATAAGGGCCGCAATGAAAGCGGTGGAAGAGGGAGACCTCATGGAAGTTCCGTACCATCTCAGGAATGACGGCGAAGGCTATCAATATCCCCATGACTCACCAGGCCACTGGGTGCCGCAGGCATACCTGCCCGAACAGAGGCGTTTCTACCATCCGGGAAAACTTGGGGCAGAGGCGCGGATCAAAGAGAGGCTCAAACTCTTCTGGAAAAGGTTCGCGGACGACCCTGCCGATGAGCAGGGATCATAATACGACTTCATTGGAACAAAAAAGGGAGGCCGAAGCCGCCCATGTTTTTTAATCTCAATTTTTCTTTTCCCGCTCTTCTTCGTCTACCTTCAACGATATCATGTAAATGACGTCTGAAAGCCTGTTCAAAAAGGCGTAGCTCTTCTCTGCTATCTCTTTCTCCCTGAACAGCGAAGTCGCCGTCCTTTCGGCCCTTCTTGCTATTGTCCTTGCGAGGTGCAGCGCCGCCCCGCAGGAAGAGTCTCCCGGCCTGACGAATATCTGCGCCTCTTTGATAGATGCTGCCACCCTTAAAGAGACGTTCTCCAATATCTGAGGGTCCGGTTCGGGAAAATCGCATTCTGCAAAATATGCCATTGCGTTGAAAAGATAATCTTCCAGGAAGAAGATGTCTTCAGCTGTCTTCGGAGAGATGCATGCAGCCCTCGCAAGTCCCAGCGCTGCCTGGCATTCATCGAGAGTCCCGTAAAGCTCTACCCTTTTGTCATCCTTTGCCACTCTCGTGCCGTTTCCCAGTGAAGTGGTACCCTTGTCTCCGCCTTTTGTGGTGATTTTTATCTCTGCCATCTTGTCCTCCTTCAGACACTTCAGTCTTTGTGGCGTATGCCTTGTTCCTCGTCGCCGCATCCGCTGGCGCAGGAAGAACAGTCAGAGCAGCTGCAGCCTCCTTCATGCTGTGATTTGAAAGCGACGCGAAGTGTAGCCTCCATGAAGAATTCCTCAGGGAGGACCATTCTCTCATTTCCGTCAAAATCCTTCAGCGTACGGCAAGGAAATCCTACTCCGTCAGAGACCCGGCAGGAATCACATTCGGCAAATCCGACTTCGAGCATGATGAGTTCCTCGATAGGGGTCTCTTCCACATCTATCTCCGGTGACTGGATCGTCACCATGTTGCCGGCCATGAGGGTCTCCTGGGTGATCTCGTCAAGGATCACCTTCCTGAGCTTCAACTTTATGTCCATAGGTTCAAGCTTGGGAGCCATCCTCTCGCCGAAATCAACGAGGTTGTCCCATGTCTCTTTCCACGGTTCGGGCTCAATATCTCTGACTGTATAGTGCGAAAGAATAATATTTTTCATCATTTGTCCCCCTAATCGCCGCTTCTTTGTTGCCCGTATATCTTACAACATTTTAACAGTTAAAGGCATTGCGGTTAACCAATAATTCCGTTAGAATATCCGGGTCAGCATATTGCCGGGATGGCGGAATGGCAGACGCAGAGGACTCAAAATCCTCCGAGGTAACACTCGTGGGGGTTCGACCCCCCCTCCCGGCACCATTAATAATTTCGGCTGAGGGATGGCTCAGCAATTGCTAAGCGGTCGCTAAGCGATTGTAAAACAG
>JBFXIQ010000051.1:0-11135 GCA_050175815.1 Synergistaceae bacterium | reverse complement strand
AGTAGTGGTCCCAGAAAAATATCTGACCATAAAATAGGATGAACAGAAGAGTAATGGAATAAAAAAGCAGCGCCGGATATGGCCTTTTATTACAAAAGGCTTATCCGGTTTTTTAGGTTCGGATACATTGGTAATATAGAGAATAATTAAGTGCTCAACTTTCCCACCGTCTTTCCCGCATGATTTTGAGCGGGAATCCAGCGACTTTAATGTTTTAGAGCTACTGGTCCTCTGCTAAAAAACATGCAGGGAAGACGAAAAATAGGGCTTTTGAATCCACTGGTATTAAGAGGTGGGAAAGTTGAGTTAAGAGTATAATTTTATGGTGTTGGTTACGAAAGGTATTAATTGACGGTTTTCTTTCGTATTGTTGTTGGAATATGATTTTTCTGTTATATATATAAGCGGATCTTTATTTAGTATTAAGAAAAAGAGGTGAAGCGGATGCCCGAAGGAGTGCCTCTCCTAAAGATGGAGAATATCGGCAAGGAGTACTTCGGAAACAGAGTCCTCGCTGACGTCAGCTTTTCGCTGATGCCGGGTGAGATACTCGGGCTTGTAGGTGAAAACGGAGCAGGAAAGTCCACCCTCATGAATATCCTTTTCGGGATGTCTGTCATTGGAGAGACAGGCGGTTACGAAGGCAGGATAATCATCGACGGGGAAGAAAAAATATTTAAAGACCCATTCGACGCACTTGAAGCGGGTATAGGAATGGTCCACCAGGAATTCTCGCTGATTCCCGGCTTTACTGCCACCGAGAACATACTTCTCAACAGGGAATCCATGAAATACAACCCGCTGGTCGAGGTCTTCGGAGACAGGTTCAAGACCCTTGACAGAACCGACATGAACAACAGGGCAGTCAAGGCAATTGATACCTTGGGGGTCACTTTGGCTCCCGATACGCTGATAAGCGAAATGCCTGTCGGCCACAAACAGTTTACAGAGATAGCCCGTGAGATCGACAGAAAGAAGACAAAACTTCTGGTTTTGGACGAGCCTACAGCTGTACTTGCGGAATCTGAAGCGCAGGTGCTGATCGAGGCATTAAAAAAGCTGGCCTGCCAGGGTATTGCGATCATATTCATATCCCACAGGCTGCAGGAGATCATTGACCTCTGCGACAAACTGGTAGTTCTGAGGGACGGCAGGGTCATCCAGGAAGCAAAAACAGGAGAGACCAACGTAAGGCAGATCGCAAGCTGGATGGTAGGAAGACAGATCTCCGGTGCAGCCGATGCGGAGGAAGAAAAAGAGAGAAAATTCGGGGAAGTCATCCTTAAGACCCAGAACCTCTGGGTAGACATGCCGGGGGAGACAGTAAGGGATGTTTCCATTGAGGTGCGCCAGGGCGAGATATTCGGTCTTGGGGGACTTGCAGGGCAGGGCAAGGTTGGCATTTCCAACGGAATAATGGGTCTTTATGTTTCCGGCGGAAAGGTCTTTGTAAAGGGGAAAGAGATAAAGCTCAACGATCCAAACTCCTCCCTTATGGAGGGTATGGCGTTTGTCTCTGAAGACAGGCGTGGAGTAGGACTCCTTCTTGAAGAGGGAATAGACTGGAACATCACCTTTACAGCCATGCAGGTGCAGGAAAAGTTTATCTCACCCCTACTAGGCGGGCTGATCAAGTGGCGCGATGACAAGGCTGTAACAAAATGTGCCGAAGACTACATCAAAGCCCTCGAGATACGCTGCACAGGTCCAAAACAGAGAGCCGTCGAACTCTCCGGAGGCAACCAGCAAAAGGTATGCCTTGCTAAAGCCTTTGCCGTCGCACCGGAGATACTCTTTGTATCAGAACCCACGAGGGGAATAGATGTAGGAGCAAAAAAACTTGTTCTCGATACCCTTCGCAGAGTCAACGAAGAGACGGGGACGACAATAATAATGACATCTTCTGAACTGGAAGAACTCAGGTCGATATGCGACAGGGTCGCGATAATCAACGAAGGAAGGCTTTCGGGTATATTGCCGGCCAAGTCGCCGGCTGAAGAGTTCGGACTCCTTATGCTCGGGCATGTTGTCGAAAGAAGCCCTGACGAAATATCGGCAGAGAGGTGCAGGTGATAAGGATGAAAGAAAAACTTCAGGCTTTTATTGAAAATGCTGGGTGGCCCCGAATAATAATCGGGCTCTTCCTCCTCTCACTCTTTATCGCGGCTCCCATGGTAGGAGTTCGTCTGGATGCTTCGCTTTCTGATACTCTTGTTCGCGTTGGAATGAACGGAGTGCTTGTCCTTGCAATGGTCCCCATGGTCCAGTCCGGGTGCGGGCTCAACTTTGGCCTCCCCCTCGGGATAATTGCCGGGCTTCTCGGGGCTGTAACATCGATCCAGATCGGGATACAGGGGAGCATAGGATTCCTTATCGCAATGGCAATAGCAGTTCCGCTCGCAGTGGTGTTCGGATGGATGTATGGCCAGCTTCTAAACAGGGTCAAGGGTGATGAGATGATGATCGCCACATACGTAGGATTCTCATCCGTTGCTTTGATGTGTATGGCGTGGCTACTGCTCCCCTACACAAGTCCGACGATGATATGGGGCTACGGAGGTTCGGGACTGAGGACCACGATAAGCGTTGAGGGCTTCTGGTTCAACGCGCTCAGCAAACATCTCAACATAAGGATAGGGGAATTCTTCTATCTGCCCATAGGGATGTATATATTCTTCGCACTCATGATATTCCTCGTGTGGGGATTTTTCCGTACAAAGACAGGGACTGCGGTTACAGCAGTTGGTTCAAACCCTGAATTTGCAAGGGCCTCGGGTATCGACGTTGACAAAATGCGCACCATCTCCGTAATACTCTCTACGGTACTCGGAGCCGTCGGAATACTTGTATACGAACAGAGCTTCGGATTCGTCCAGCTCTACATGGGACCCTTTTACATGGCGTTCCCTGCTGTAGCTGCGATATTGCTCGGAGGAGCTTCTGTAAACAAAGCCTCCATGGTCAACGTAGTGGTGGGCACATTCCTCTTCCAGGGGATCCTTACAATGACGCCGTCCGTAATAAACAGCGTTATGCAGACTGACATGTCTGAAGTTATCAGGATCATAGTCAGCAACGGAATGATCCTCTATGCCCTGACCAGGAAAGTGATGGTGAAGAGATAATGGCGGACAAAAACAAAGGCTCATTTAATATTAAAAATATTCTGGCCAACAATGCCGTCCCCATAATCTTTATCGGCCTTTCCGCGATAGCGATACCGATCTCCGGCTTTTCTGCAAACTATCTTATACAGGAGATGCTTACAAGGCTCGCAAGAAACTCATTCCTTGTGCTTTCCCTTCTGATCCCGATACTTGCGGGCATGGGGCTCAACTTTGGTATGGTACTTGGAGCCATGGCAGGGCAGATCGGACTTATCTTCGTAACAGAATGGGCAGTGACCGGCGTTTACGGAATGATGCTGGCAGCGCTTATAGGAACTCCCATAGCGATCGTCCTGGGCTATATCTGCGGAGCGGTCCTCAACAGGGCCAAAGGCAGGGAAATGGTAACATCATACATCCTGGGATTCTTCATCAACGGCGTCTATCAGCTCATAGTGCTTTACACTATGGGACGTCTCATCCCGATCAGCAACCCGCAGCTGGTCCTTTCCAGGGGATATGGCATCAGGAACGCGATAAACCTCACAGGAGTAAGGCATGTGCTCGATAATCTCATTCCTGTCAAAATTTCCAACATAGATGTCCCTGTTGCCACCTTCATACTCATAGGCCTTTTCTGTATCCTGATAATCTGGTTCAGAAAGACAAAACTGGGGCAGGACATGAGGGCTCTCGGACAGGATATGAAAGTTGCCGAGGAAGCAGGCATCCCGGTCGAACGTACAAGGATAATAGCGATACTCATCTCTACGATACTTGCATGTTACGGACAGATAATATTCCTTCAGAACATAGGTACCATGAACACATACAACAGCCATGAGCAGGCAGGCATGTTCGCCATAGCAGCCATCCTCATAGGCGGAGCCTCCGTAAGCAGAGCAACTATAACGAACGTATTCGTCGGAGTCGTTCTTTTCCACCTCATGTTCGTTGTTTCTCCTATGGCAGGCAAGGAACTTATCGGACAGGCACAGCTCGGTGAATACTTCAGGGTCTTCGTCTCCTACGGCATAATAGCTCTTGCGCTCGTCCTCCACGCATGGAGAAGGATGAGAGCCAGGGCAGAGGCACGCAGAAGCCTGAGGGGGGAGGATTAGGCCATGAACAACGGATCTCTCAATAAAAAGAGACTTGTGATAAGACTTGTCCTTCTGGCCCTCCTGGTCGTATTATGTTTTTCCCTCTATTATTACGGTAAGGAACATGAGATCCTTCTGGACAACAAAACAGTCGAGATCAACGGACAAAGTTACGAGGCTGCGGAGTTTGTAAGGATAACCATAAATGGGGATGCCGATAATCCGGTCGAGCTCTACGCCAAAGAGAGAGACGTGGTTAAGGTCACCGGCCCCAACCATACGATCAAAGTAGAGATAGTTGATGAGGATTCAGATAAGGTCATCAAAACGGAGGAAAGGGACTTCAATTTCGGAAAGACTTCCTCTTTGATGATATCCATACCGGCAGTTGCAGAAAAAGCGCCGGATGTCTATCTGCCCCTGCCCGGATCAATGACCCAGGCTCCGGCACCTGAAGCCACGACGGAGACTTCAGGAGACATGGAAATAGAGGCACCCGCCCTTTCTGAATGATACCTGACAGAAAATTGATAATGGAACATAAAAATACCGCCCGTATCACTGGGCGGTATTTTTATGTTCAGCCGAAGGTTTATTTTCGATATGAACGTTGAGATGGGGGTATGTCATTGTCAGGTCATTTTTCTTGAAGACTTCATCCAACCCGTTGTGAATGTCCCAGTAAACATCCCAGAATACGCTGTTGTCGGACCATGCCCTGACCACGTATTCGATGGAACTTTCCTTGTATTTGCTTACCGCGACGAAAGGCGCAGGTTCCTTGTCAATGTTGGGGTGAGAGGATACGTATTCCAGCAGTACTTCACGCACCTTATCGGGCGGACAATCGTAAGAGGCAGTAAAATTAAGGTTGAACCTTCTTTTTTCTTCCGTGCTGTAATTTGTTATCTTGCCGTTAGACACTTCGCTGTTGGGCAAATATATCAGGATGTTTTCAAAAGAGAGTATTTTGGTATGAACAAAACCTATCTCGTTGATAAACCCTCCTACTCCGCCCACTTCAACATAATCTCCTACCTTGAAGGGCTTTATGAAAAGCAGCATGAGCCCCGACAAAACATTGGACAGCAGTCCCTGTACAGACAGGGATATAGCCAATCCTGCAACGCTCAGTAACGCCACAAGAGATGTTACCTGGATCCCCAGCGCACTTGCCACCACCATGAAAATAATAAAGTGGAGGACCAGCCTTACCGCAGTGTGAAGGAACTTGTGCAGCGTAACATCCACGTTTGACCTCTCCAGGCTTCGGTTGAGCACAGAAAGGATCAGCTTAGAGATTATTAAGCCGGCAATAAGATAGATCAGGGCCGGAAGAAGGGTAGATATGGTCAGTTTGCCAAAAAACTGGGTAACAGCAGAAAAATCAAGGTTCATTTAGATGGTCATCCTTTCGAATTGCAATTGTTTTATTAATTTTAACATATAGAAACAAGGCGGAAAAATCATCCGCTGGGCGAGTGATTGGCAAGCATGGGCGAGCAGTAGTTTTCAGGTCTTAACTCAGATCGGGAAGTGCGGCATGAAGATGCCGCGTGAAGTGGCGATTTTATCGCCGGGAAGAGCCGGCACAGCCGGCGAGAGGTTGTAGGATCTGAGGGTCCTTTCCTCGCCGTCATTCCCGTATGCCGTTGAGCGGGAACCCAGATCCTGATCCCCCTGATCAGGGTCATACCGGGATGATGATAAAAAGATAAGGCATACCGGGACGACGGAGGGGCATAGGTCCTTAGATCCACCCCATTGATTAGCAATAGATTTCCAATTGATCAGCAACCGACTCCCGGCACGGCAAGTGTCGTCTCCGTCTACTTCCACCATCGCTTGCCAACTGCTTGCCCACGCTTGCCGACTGCTCGCCAATCCACCCTGCCCTTCACCGGCATTCTAGCGATTGTGGAGAGGCCTGATTGGACCTACAATAGAACCATCACAACAGGAATTGTCCCTTTGAGGTTTTGGACAGGAGTGGATCAAAAGATGAACAAAGATAGTTACGATGATCGCTGGCACGCTATAGATGCGGAGGAGGCGCTGAAGCTTCAGGGCGTTTCTGAGGATTCAGGACTCAGCGGTGCCGAGGCGGCCAAAAGGCTTGCCGAGGCCGGGCCGAACTCGCTGGAGGTCGAGGAGACCTCCGGACCTCTGGTGATGCTGCTCAGACAGTTCAGGAACCCGCTTATCTATCTTCTCGCTTTTGCCGCGGTACTTTCTGTCTTTGTCGGACATGCCGTTGACGCGGCGGTCATTGCCGTCGTCATCGTTCTAAACTCGCTTCTTGGATTCTTTCAGGAGTGGAGGGCGGAAGGTGCGCTTGCAGCTCTACGCAGGATGTCCTCCCCACACGCAAGAGTGCTCAGGGAGGGGACCCCGCAGGAGATCGATGCTTCAGAGGTCGTGCCCGGGGACATCCTTATCCTTGAGACCGGCAACCGGGTAGCCGCAACTGCGAGAGTCACATGGTCCGAGGAACTCGAGGTCGATGAATCGGCTCTCACGGGTGAATCTCTGCCGGTCGCCAAGTCCCCTGAAAAACTTGAACAGGATATTCCTTTGGCCGACCAGAAGAATATCATCCACATGTCGACCAGCGTCACAGGCGGCCGCGGCCGTGCGTTAGTGGTCGCTACGGGAATGAATACCCAGATCGGCAGGATCGCGGCTGAGGTAAGGACCACAGACAGGGAAGACACCCCTCTGCAAAAGAAAATGAACAGGCTCAGCACGGTCCTTGGCATCGGCAGCATAGCCTTTGCTGCGGCTGTCTTTGGGCTGGGGCTGCTTCGCGGATATGAGATTATGGACATGCTGATGTTCTCCGTGGCCCTTGCTGTCTCTGCCATCCCGGAGGGACTTCCCGCCGTTATAAGCGTTACGCTGGCCCTGGGTGTACAGCGCATGGCTGGAAAGAATGCCATTATCCGCCGCATGGCTGCCGTGGAGACACTTGGTTCCACCACTGTGATATGCACCGACAAGACCGGGACAATTACAAAGAATCAAATGACGGTCCAAAGTATCTGGGCCGGAGGCGTTACTTACAAGGTAAGCGGCGAGGGATATGAACCTGAAGGTGAGATAAGGACCGCAGACGGGAACGAAGGTAAATCAGGTGATCTGTCCAGGCTGCTGGAAATCGGGCTTTACTGCAACAACGCCCTGGTCCGGGAGAAAGAGGGTCAATGGTACGTAGAGGGAAATCCAAGCGACGGCGCTCTGGTCGTTGCGGCAAAAAAGGCAGGCCTGGCAGGACTGCCGGAGAGGGTCGAACGACTTTCGGAAATACCTTTATCCAGCAGCACAAAATACATGGCAACCCTCCATCGTGCTGAAAACGGCACTGAGCAGACAGTCCTCGTTAAAGGTGCCCCGGAGCGCATCATGGAATTCTGTTCTCACGTTCTCATAAATGGAGAGGCGGTAGAACTGGACGAAAAACGCCGCGGTGAGATAGTCGTACAGAGCGAGCAAATGGCATCTGAGGCTCTCCGTGTACTTGCCGGGGCCTATCGCAAAATTTCCGGGACCGAAGGAAAGCTGGAAAGGTCTGAAGCCGAAAGAAATCTGACGCTGGCAGGGTTGTGGGGAATGATGGACCCGCCGCGTGAAGAAAGCATTGAGGCGGTGAAAAAAGCAAAGGGCGCAGGGATCAGGCCCGTAATGATAACTGGCGACCACGCCGTAACAGCGCTTGCCATTGCACGGGCAGTCGGCATTTCCGAAAGCGGGGAAGCAGCAACAGGCAGGGAAATAGATGGCATGGAAAAAGCTGAGCTAGCAAAGGCGGCCCTCGAACGAGGCGTCTTTGCCCGGGTAACACCGGCTCACAAACTGAAGATCATGGAATCACTAAAGGAAGCGGGACACATAGTTGCAATGACAGGCGACGGAGTTAACGATGCCCCGGCCCTAAAGGGAGCCGACATCGGCGTTGCCATGGGAATAACGGGAACCGAAGTGGCCAAAGAGGCTGCAGACATGATCCTGGTGGATGATAACTTCGCCACGATCGTTCAGGCTGTGGAAGAGGGCCGGGTCATCTACAACAACCTGCAGCGTGTGGTCTACTTTCTCCTGGCAACCAACCTGGGAGAGATCCTCACCCTGGTGGCGGCCCTTGTCTTAGGACTCGACCTGCCGCTTACGGCGGTAATGCTGCTCTGGATCAACCTGGTTACTGACGGCACATGTACAGTGCCTCTGGGGATGGAGCCCGGACATGTGCACATACTCAAGATACCTCCCCGTGATCCGAAAGAATTTATCATAGACAGGACCTCAGCCATTAGGATAGCTATCCTCACGCCGATAATGGCCTTTGGGACCATCGGCCTCTTTTGGTATTCAAATGAGACCGGAGGTCTGCAATACGCCCGAACAATGGCATTTACCGCGCTTGCTGCCTTTCAGTGGTTCCAGGCTTTCAACGCCAGGTCCTCATCGCGCTCGGTATTCTCTGTGGGCCTCTTAACGAACCATTGGGTCCTAATAGGAGTTGGAAGCGCGATCATTATGCAGATAGCAGCCGTGCAGACTCCCATAGGACATCTGCTTTTCAAAACAGTCAGCCTTTCACCGGGCGACTGGATGATGATCTTCCTGGTTTCTTCTGTTATATGGGTTGCTGATGAATTTATGAAAATCGCCAGGAAAGCACTGGCGGGAAGTGCGGCATGAGGATGCCGCGCGAGTGGCGATTTCATCGCCGGGAAGCGATCGTAGGGGCAGTCAAACTATCGTCAAACGTCGTCAAGCAGTAGTCAAATGGTTGTTTTAGATACCGCTGAGAAGTCGTTAGACCTTCTAACCCGCCCCTCACCGTCATTCCCGTACGGGCCTGAGCGGGAATCCAGGTCCATCGCCCCTCTACGTCATTCCAGTGCTTGATCTTTTTTATCGTCTTCCCGGTATACAGTTGAGCCGGGACCCAGTGTCTCTGAATCTAGTCTATTGCTGGATTTACGAACCTAAAAAAACAAAGCCGCTGGACCCCCGATCTCAAAGCGCATTCGAAATGGTTCGAGCACTATGGTTGTTCTATAAGTTTCTATAACGAGAAACAGTGTCCTTCCTGATCAGGTGTGTTGGATCTGGGTTCCCGTCCCTCACCGTCATTCCCGTATGCCGTTGAGCGGGAACCCAGATCCTACAACCTCCCGCCGGCTGTGCCGGCTCTTATCGGCGATGGGATCGCCACTTCTCGCGGCATTACCATGCCGCACTTTCCCACGGCTTTAGAAGCCGCGATCCTTCTCCGGAAAGAGGGAACTGAGGTCTCCCCGGGCCCATTCTTCCTTCAGCTGTTCATAGTAGACCGAATCGACTATTTCTATGCCCATTTTGGCAAGTATCTCCGGCACGTGTTTCTGCCGTTCTATAAAGACCTGCAGCTGCTCCCGGCTCCATGGCCTGCTTGAAAGCACACGGCGCCCCGGAAGCTTTATCTTATCTTCCGGAGAAAGCTTTATGTCTTTGAAATCGATATCATTGATCAACTCGTTATCCATAGCTTTACCTCAACTCAAAAGCCTTTTCCAGAAAATCTTCGACATCTTCTTCAGCGGCTCTTTTTCTGAGATAATCCATGTCAAGCTTTATCTTGCTGTTGGCTGAGATCATTACCCGCACCCATTCAAGAGCCATGCAAGAAAAAATATCTTCTTTTCAATGTCGCTAAACTTCCGGGCCGAAATATCTTTAAGATCCATAGGCATACACCTCTCATTCCAAACATTATACAGCAGGGGGTAGGACGGGCAAGGGCGTGTCCGCCCGGGAGTCGATCGCCAAATCTATTGCAAATCTATTGCAATCAATAGGGGATGGTCTTTATGGCAGATTCGTATGATGCAATGACCAGCGAAAGAACTTACAGAAAAGCACTGAGTCATGAAGAAGCGATCAAGGAAATTGAAAGATGTTCCGGAACTCACTTTGACCCGGAAATTGTTAAAGTGTTTGTTGAAGCAGCAAATGACATTATCCTGGAATCGAACTGACCCCGGCGTAGTAGGGTCCCGCAGCCGACCTCCTGTATAGATTCAGTGGATAATCAAACCGGGACTTTCGTACAAATATCTGCAGCGATGATCGTTTTACTGGCATTTGTACTGGCAGAAGGGAATAAATTAACGGTTCGGGATCTGGAAGCTGCGGCAGTCATTTATACCATTCTGTTAGGCGTATTGCATACCGGTATCGTCTATACCATATTCTTCTCCCTGACCACACAGATGACTGTATCAGGAGGGAGCCAATCGGGAGTCGGTTGCCAATCTGTTGCGAACCGGTTGGATAGAACCTAAGAATATTGCCCCTATCTTTTCCCAAAAAAAGAACAGGATCCGAAAGCCGAAGCTTTAGCGGATCCTGTCGACGAGATCGGTTACGGAAAACCGCAACTGTCTCAATGTTCAATATTATACCTACCCTGTCTTTTTTAATCAAGTGAGCAATTGCAATTTTGGAGAGGCTATCAAAGAGTCGTGGATTTTCAAGCCGCAGTGAATTTACAGCATAAGTAACGCTGCTGGGAATTTACGAGAAAAACACTCGTTGGAAATTTGCTGAATGGACTATTCAGCGGTGAATTTGCCCTTAAATCATACAGCTTGAATTCTCTGCCGTGGAGAAGCGGCAGATCCCTGCGTCGTTATCACTTGAGCTAAATACCAATTGCCCCTCTCCGTCGTCCCCGAGTGTTTCAATCGGAACCAGCGGCTTCTGTCTTAGAGGCTATAAATGCAGTAATAATATAAAACCATAAACAATGGATCCCGGCTCGAACGCATACCGGGATGACGGAGAAAGTGCAATTGGGATTTAGAGTGAGTGATGACGACGCAACGCGCAGCGGAGCCTTCCGAAGGCGTATTGGACATACGTCGAAGGAAGGCTCCGCAAG
>JBFXIQ010000050.1:0-11187 GCA_050175815.1 Synergistaceae bacterium | reverse complement strand
CGTGGTAGGCGCCTGATGCCCCGGCCTCGCTCTGCATCTCTTCAACGTGCGGTACTGTGCCCCATATGTTGGGACGTCCCTCTGAAGTCCACTGGTCTGACCATTCACCCATCGGTGAAGATGGTGTAATGGGGTAGATCGATATTACTTCATTGACTGCGTGAGCAACGTAAGCTGCCGCTTCGTTGCCATCAAGTGTTACCATCTTCCTCTTTGTCATTACAGTTACCTCCTCATATTTTTACTGAAAAACAGGCCGGGATCGTATATATTTCCAGTCATTTCAGCCGCCAATTTGTTAATTATCACATAAAAGGAGTGAAAAACATATCAGTAATTTGCATCATAAGAAGATATCAGCTGAAACATCACTATTTTCAAGCTAAAAAGGCAAAACACATAGATGTCGATATCCTCTTATCGGATTTGTACCCAACGGACAGTTTCAGGAAGGAGGTCTCGTTACACAGTGAAACAGGCCCCTCTTGTCCGTGATCGGTATCACGGACAGGAGGGCCTGTTTTTATAGTATAATATCTGATCTTGTTTCGGTCAGTAATGAATTATCAGATCACAGTTTCAGCATAGTTCCCGCATTTTTAGTTGCGGCCTTTTCAAGTATCAGTTTCGCTGTCATCACATCATGGCTCGCGATCCCCATAAAGAGACATGTTCTGCGCCCTTCCCTTACCGACGTCGCTTTACCTGCAACAACTTCTCCCATATCAGCATATATCTCTTCTGCTAAGGGGTATCCGTTCTGGAAATAGACGCCGTGCTCCTGCGTCCAAAGATACTGGTTCCGGTCGTCGCAGATAAAAACCTTTCCCTTATTTACGACATCAGCGTCAAACGTTGAGTCATAGTCGCTCGTCATGCAGAAGACATCATTTTTCAGCATGTCTGCTGTTATGATCCTGTTCGGTTTTTCCAGTATAGGCGCACATGTCGTAACCACATCAGCGTCTTCGCATGCCTTTTTTACGTCAGGGCACACCACGAATTCAACGTTGGGACATACGCTCTTCATGGCATTAATATATCTGTCAGCCTGTTCAGGCATTGGATCATACAGCTTAACTGTCTTCATTCTGGGAAGAACTTCCTTAAATGCCCGCAGGACTATCTTACCTATCGTTCCTAGGCCTGCCACTGCGACTACTTCCGCTTCAGGATCAGCAAAATATTTGGCTCCGAGCCCTGCCGCAGCACCTGTTCTCCATGTCGTCATCCAGTTGCAGTCCATAATGGCTTTGACCACACCGGTCTCAACATCATTGAGGATAAATACGCCGTTGTTGTAGGGCAGTTTTTTCTGCAGATTGCTCGGGTAGCCGGCGACCCATTTTATTCCTGCCATATCAACTTCCCCGCCGATCCAGCACGGCATCGCATGCATATAGCAGTCATGCCTGGGATGGACCCCGATCTTGGCAGGAAGCTCTGTCTTCTTTTCGCCGTTCATTTTCCAGCCCATTTCCACATGGTCCATTACTTCCTTCATTGTGATACCGAGGGACTCAACATCTGCCTGAGAAATAAAACGAACATCGTATGCCATTACAAAAACGCCTCCTCTATATATTTTCCCGGTATGCCGGGTCATGTAAGAATATGGACTTAGGGCAAGAGATCCGGAATATAGACATTGTCCGATACAAATATTTTTTCACCCTCAAAAAGACGGTTCCTTGATTCGATCCGTCTTCGACAGCCCTCCTTGTCAGAGAGCCACACACCGTACAGGATCGAATGGATAACAGACATCACTGCCGCGTACGGATCCATGAATGTTATGAACTTTTGCGGTACGATGAAGAGCGGGTCGCAGTACTCTGCTATCGGAGAAACAATAGAATCCGAAATGCCCACTATCTCCATGCTTCTTTCCTTCATAACTTTTACTATCGACTGAGTCTTTATGGGGTACCTTGGAAAACTGAAGACAAAGGCGGCTGCCCCTTCAGGGGCGTCAAGCAAAATGTTCATATCAGAGATATCTGTTCCTTTGATCACTGTGACGTTCTTCTTCATGGTTCCAAAGAAATACCCTGCATACTCCGCAAGGAACGAATTGCTTCCTGTACCTGCAATGATAAGGGCGGGCGCATCTGATATCATCCTTACCGCCTTATAAAAATCTTCCTTGTTTATAAGACTGTATGTATCGTCCATGAGAGTTCTTTCCATTTCAAAAACGGTGTCGAATGGCGCAGCATCTTCTCCTTTGGAATTCTTTAATGAATATATCTCCAGGGTCTTAGGGGCACTTTTCCCGATTTCCTCCCTTAAGGCGGCCTGAAGATTCGAGAAAGATCCGTACCCCAGTACCTGCGCAAACCGCACCACAGTACCCTGTCCCGTTGAAGTCAGCCTTGCAAGCTCAGCCAGGGTAACATATGCCATAGACCTGTATGAAGAGATTATGTAGTTTCCTACGATCCGCTGTGCCGGAGAGAGAAGATCGTACTTTGACCGTATCAGTTCGAGAAGCGAAATACCTTCCGTGCTGTTCATGGAGTATTTTCTCCTTAAAACTATATAGTGTGGAGCATTTGTTCCGACTAAATATTAATTCGGTAGTTCTGATTTGTCAATCAAAATATTTAGTATTCTGTCCAATGATTGCATAGACGAATTTATTGTGTTAGCATCTGAGCAAAATTAAATCAATATATAAAGGGTGGATGTCATAATGAAAGTCACAAAAATGGTAGCTGCGGTCGATTCCCACACCTGCGGAGAACCGACAAGGATAATAATTGGCGGTGCTCCGATATTTAAAGGGAAGACCATGTCCGAGAAATGGAAAGACTTCTGTGATAATCACAACGACTTCCGCCGTTTCATAATGACAGAGCCTCGCGGCCATGCTGACATGTTCGGGGCAATAATGGTCCCACCGGTCAACCAGGAGGCACATACAGGGGTCATCTTCTGCGATTCAGGCGGCAGCGTCTCAATGTGCGGACACGGCTCTATAGGGCTCTCTTCTGCGATGGTAAACCTGGGAATGGTAACGGTCACTGAGCCTGCAACTGAAGTCAAACTCGACACCCCTGCGGGGCTGGTCACAATGTCTGTAGAGGTAAAGGACGGAGAAGCTGTCTCTGCGACATTGAAAAATGTCCCGGCCTTTGTCTTTGCCAGGGATCTTGATCTATATCTGCCTTCTCTGGATAAAACAGTCAAGTTTGACATATGTTTTGGAGGTAGTTTTTTTGCAATACTGAAAGCAGAGGATTTCGGTTTCGAGATCGTTCCTTCTGAAGCAGCTGCCATCACAAAGATGGGGCTCGAAGTAATGGAAGAGGCAAACAAACAGCATAAGGTACAGCATCCCCTGATCCCTGAAAACAACAAGGTACTGCTGGCTGAGTTCGGCATCCATAAAGAGGGAGAAAACGCCAGAAACTGCGTCATATTCGGTGCTAAGAACGTTGACAGGTCACCGTGCGGCACAGGCACCTGTGCGAAGATGGCCCTTCTTGCCGCAAAGGGGGAGCTTAAACCGGGCGAAAAATTCCTGCACGAGAGTATCCTGGGAACTGTATTTGAAGGTCACTACGAACCGGGTCTCAAGGTAGGAGACTTCGACGCAGTCCAGCCATACATTAAGGGAGCTGCGAATATCACAGGCTTCAACTGGCTGGTACAGCAGGACAGCGATTCTCTGCTCCCCGGCTTCCTTCTCGGATAAGCCTCAAAAAATACTAAAAAACAAAAAGGGACAGCCTGATAATTATCTGTGTCTGTCCCTTTTTGTTTTGGATAATTAATGTAAAATAACACTGTATGTGGTACCCAAAAGCTGTAACCGCGGGGGGAACTTTCGTGAGAAAGACGGCCATAAAATCTATAATTTTCTTTTCATGTTTTTTTCTTGGATTTTTATTGCTTCTCATCTTTTCGCCAATATCTCATGCCGAGACCCTTGCCGATGTTAAAAGGGAGATCGTAGATTACCAGTCACAGCCTTTGGAAAGGATAAAAACTCTCAAGGACGAAGTCCTTAAAATACAGGGACTGGAAGAGGGGCTTGCCAGACAATACAGCATCCCGGTCTCACAGATCCTAAACTACGAGATGATGCTTCAAAACAACATACATGTATACCATAGCATATATTTCCTTCAGAAACAGGGTACCGCACCTTCACAGTATCTCCTTGAAGATGGCAGACTCGAAGAACTGGCCGAAAAAACACCTCCTTATTCATTTCTCCTCTATCTCGACTTCCTCGAAGACGTAGAAAACTACCTCAACGAAGCAGACAGATACAAACGCCTGATAGACAAAACCAAAGCCGCGATCCTGAGAAACAATGGAGAGAGGGATGAGGCAGAAAAAAGGTTCCGCCTTGTCAACGACCTGCTCTCACGCGGCAGCGGAAACAGCCTGAGCAACAGCTGGCGTATGATGGAGATATTGGCAAAGCTTGAAGAATGTACAGCAATAAACACACTAAATACTGCTACTTTGTCGCTCGCAGAAAAAGAGCTGAAAGACACCGAGGGAAAGATAGCCATCATAGGTCCCATGCTTGAAAACATAAGGAAAAATATCAAGTTCAACAGTGAAGATTTCGTCTTCCTTAACTCCATGGTGATAGAAAAAACCAGATCTCTTTACGATACTATCTCTGTGCTTGAAAAAAAGATAGACCCGGTGAGCGAGTTCAGCAATGATCCATCGGAGATCACTCAGTTTACAAGGTTTTGGATCTCTAGCGAGAAACAGCTGGTCAGGGACGAGATACTGATGATCCTGGAAGTCATCGAAAAACTGACCTCGCTCAGGTCAGTATGGAGAGGTATGCAGGATCTCCTTGAAGGAAATCTTGATCTGTCGAGACAAAAATTTATCATCTCTAAAACAAATGACTACATCGATGACATAAATGCCAATATTACCCTCTGTGTTGATGCGATCCAGACGATCAGGGAGACAGAACAGGCAGTCAGGAGAAGGTTCAGCGGCGAGAGCCCGCTGATCACCGAAGGCGATGCGGCTAACAGGGACAAGTTCCTTGATGACCTTGCTGTCAGGAAAAATAGATACCTCTCATATCTTGTAGACCTGGGTATGATAAGAAGCCAGTACATGGATCTCCGAAAAGAATCGCTGCGCATAACCGGGACACAGGGCAATGAAGACAAGACGGACTTCTTCTGGGGAAACAATTTTTCAAGGATCAAAGAGACCGAACTCTGGCATGTCGGTGAATATCCTGTAACAGTAGGCAAGTTTTTCTTCGGCCTCATGATATTCCTTCTCGGAATAGCCATCACAAGGTATTTCGCTTTTGTCTTCAGGAAAAGGACATCTGACGGTCTCAGCATGAGCAGGCACAGCAGCCTTATCATACAAAAGTTCATCTACTACACAGGCGTGCTCATTTCGACCTTCTTCGGCCTCTGGAGCCTTCATATCCCGCTTACGGCCTTTGCCTTCCTCGGAGGCGCCGTTGCCATCGCAGTCGGTTTCGGTGCACAGAAATACACCGGCGACATATTCAGCGGCATGATACTCCTGTTCCAGAAAAAAGTCCGCATCGGAGATGAAGTGATAATAGCCGACAAAAGAGGAATAGTGGAGGAGATAACGCTCCAGAACACGGTTGTAAGGTGCGAGCAGAGTAACCACCTCATAATACCTAACAGCAAGGTGCTTGAGGGGGCAATAGTCAACCTGACGCTCAACAACTCCTTCACAAGAGCGGAGGTAAAGATATCCGTGGCCTATGACACGGACATAGAACAGGCAATGTCGATCATGAGGGAAATACTGAGCAAAGACAAAAACGTCCTGAAATCACCCCCCTACAAGATTCTTTTTGAAGATTTCGGCGAGAGCGCACTTGAACTGACGGCTCAGTTTTTTGTAGACATCAAGGAAAATCTCGAAAGGGACGTAAAAAGTTCAGTCCGGCACAAAATACTGACGGCATTCAACAACGCAAAAATAGAAATACCCTTCCCACAAAGGGACGTTCACATCAAAAACGGAACAAAGGGGCCCGAAGAAAAATAGGAGCCCCTCTGCGATGAAGTTTACACGTCCGTCGCGCAAAAGCCTGAGGGCGTAATCTTTGCTCTCATCCCTCTCCTCGGAGTAGACAGCTATGGCATGTCCCCCCTGGTTTTTCACCAGTTTCAGGCAGGGCACGTCGGTGCTTCCGTCGCCTATGAACATCATCCTTGAAAAGGGGATCCGGATATGACATTTAGCGATACCTCCTGACTCTTCTCTTATGCTGACACTAAGCTTGTAATCGGAAATAAATAATAACTCAATGTAACAGCTATCCTTGCCATTCTATGTGCTATTTAATAACATACAACAATATCCTGAAAATTTATAAAAATAACTTGTATTAATAAATTTTTAGTAAAAATACCTAAAATTAAAGTGTTGCCTTCAAATGTTCAGAAAATTAAGATATAATCTTAACAGAGCAAATACACCAGGCTGCGAAGGGAGGAACCGTAAATGACAATTGAAATGCAGACCCAATACATAAGCGTGCCCGGAGGTTTCGTCGGACTGAACGTATTAGGAGAAAACGATTCCACTATTCCCATTCTGTACCTTCACGGAGGACCCGGCGGCAATTTCGAATCCTTTACACCTATGGCTGAGATGCTTGCCAAAGACTGCAAAGTTTACATGTATAACCAGCTTGGGAGTGATGAGCAAAACGACGTCGGAGACGAGTCGATATGGGTCCCCGAGCGCTATATTGAAACACTTAACACTGTTATCAGCGAGATGAAGGTGAAAAAACTCCATCTGATCGGTCATTCATGGGGTGCTATGCTTGCAGCGGAACATGTATTGAGGACACCGGACACCCCTGTCAAATCTATAACAATGGTCAGCCCCTATCTCAGCACGGAAATATGGATAAGGGATGCTAAATCCAGGCTTGCGGAAATGGGTGAAGACTATCTCAGGATAGTAGAAGAGTCTGAAAAGGGGATGCTGTTCGGAGGCAAACTGTATCAGGATATAATTGAAGAATACAACAGTAATTTTCAATGCAGAGAGCTCCAGAAGCATAAAAGGCAGTTCAGGCAGTACGCAATGAAACCCAAAACGGTCACAGGCATGAGGGTCTACAGGCACATGTGGGGTCCCAGCGAATTCACATGCATCGGAATACTAAAAGACATGGACATTACACCGAAACTTCCGCAGATAAAGGTAAGGGTGCTTCTGATGTGCGGTGTTTATGATCAGGTGAGGAAAGAGACCCTGGAGTACTATCGCTCGCTCATACCGGGATCTGTAAGGGTGACGATACCCGAGGCATCCCAGACATCCTTCCTTGAAAACCCGGACAGCTTTTACGACTCGCTCACAGCGTTCCTGGTAAGATTTAATTGATGTCGGCCATTAAAAGAGGCGCCGCTGATTCAGCAGCGCCCCTTTTTGTTCTTACTCCTACTGTATCAGTTCCTTAAGGAAGCTCTTTACGAGATTTGATGTCATCCGCTTCCGCCACTCAGGGCTCTTTCTCGGGTTGACCTCGTCATATACGGCCTTCGCTGCCTCTTCAATAAGCTCTCCTGTCAGACGCTTCCTCCTCAGTGCAGACTCCAGGTCTTTCAGGCGGACAGGTATCGGAGACATACTCCCTGCAGCGGCTCGGATCTCCCAGATGACACCGTTTTCGACCTCGGCATAGAAACCAAGCGATATCCTTGAGAGCGTGAGGGCTTTCCTCGAACCCCTCTTATAAAATTTCTGGAAGCTATTTTCCCGGGGCAGGGGGATCACGATCTCTCTCATTATCTCGTTGGGCTTGAGGTCAGGTTCCCTGTATCCGATGATGAACTTCTCAAGCTTCATCTCGCGAGCTCCGCCGATCCCCTCTGTCACAACACTTGCATCAAGCGGAAGGAGGATGGTCGGAAGGTCTGCAGCTCCGGAGGCAGTCGCAAGGTTGCCGCCTATCGTCGCCCTGTTCTGCACAGCCGGAGCTCCGCTCAACAGTGCAGCTTCCCAGAGTGCGGGCAGATACCTTTTAATGATGCTGCTCCTTATTATGTCTCCGTTGGTGACACAGCTGCCGATCCTTATCGTTTCGCCGACCTTGTTGATTCCCTTAAGCTCTTTCACCCTGCTCAGATCCATTATCCTGTTAAAGGAATATTTACCGTTCTTAATGTCAGGAATGATGTCCGTGCTTCCTGCGAGGATCGAAACATCACTGTTGCTGTCCAGTATTTCAAAGACCTCCTTCAGGTCTTCCGGAGTAAAACAGTTCCTGTCGCTTTCTGAAGTCGGCATCGGGGCCTGCCCGCTGCAAAGGTTGGCGCGGACTCTGAATGTATCGCAGTACCCATCCTGAACAGCCTTTTCAACTGCATTGTAGATCTTTTCGTACCCGGTACAGCGGCAGATGTTGCCCGAAAGGGCGGCCTTTATCTCATCACGTGTAGGAGTCGGGTTTTCTTCAAGCAGAGCCCTGGTCGCTATTACCATACCGGGAGTGCAGAAACCGCACTGGACTCCTCCCTCCGATACAAAGGCCTTCTGAAGAAGGTCCATGTCATCGGGGCTGCCGAGCCCCTCTATGGTCAGGATCTCACACCCGGAAGCCTGCACTGCCGGCACAAGGCACGCATTTACCAGCCTGCCGTCTATCATGACCGAACATGCTCCGCACTCTCCCTCGCCGCATCCTTCCTTGGATCCCTTAAATCCCAGATCTTCCCTGAGGACAGAGAGAAGCGGCTTCATGGGAGGAACATCGGCAAAACAGAGAGCCCCGTTTATCGTCATTTCTATCCTCATTTTTTTAATTTCCTCCCTCTGCTGCTTTATTTTCTTCCTTCAGTACCAGCCGGAAAAGTTTTTCACCCGTGCATGGGATCGAATCGCAGAACACACCGGCTGCGCTGTCGACTGCCGAGACAACGGCCGGAGCAGCTGCGTTCATCGGGAGCTCCCCTATGCCCTTGGCGCCAAAGCATCCCTGGGCGCATGGGTCTTCCAGCAGCTCTATCTCCCACTCCGGAGTGTCAAGCGTGGTCGGGACCGGATAGGCGTTCATGTGGGATGCGGTATACCTTCCCTTTTCATCTATCCTCATGTCTTCCAGATGTGACCAGCCGATCGCCTGCAGAAGGCCTCCCGTCAGCTGTCCCGTAAGCTGCATAGGATTTATCGCACGGCCCACCTCTGCCGCAACGTATACCTTTTCAGCCGAAACCTCATACGTATCCATATCCACTTCAACTTCTATGACATTTGCTATCCAGGCGTATCCCCTGTAGGCATCTCCTTCGAATTTTTCCTCGTTCCATCCGCTTTCGTCGTCAAATATGTTGTAGCCGAACTCATCCAGCTTTGAATATTCCCTAAAATATTCCCCTGCAAGGGATAACGTCGGCATACCTTCGGGGAGCCCCTTCAAAGGTCTCCACTCATCGAGCTTTATTTTGATGTTGGCGCATGCGTCGCGCACTGCCTTCGATGCGTACATCGTCGTCCTTGATGCTACCGTTGGCCCCGTGTTGGGTGTCTTGGAGGTATCGGGCGTCATGTAGAGGACCTCTTCAATGCCCACCCCAAGTTCCTCGGCGGCAACCATCCGCAGTATAGTGGACGAGCCCTGCCCTATCTCGGTGCTGCTGACATAGAGGCAGAACCTGCTGCCGTCGAAACATACCCTTGCGGTAGTGCCCATATTGTCCTCCCCGGCCCCGGTAAAGCCTCCTCCGTGAAGCGCCGCCGCTATGCCTATTCCTTTTTTGTACCTGCCTCCCGGCTGGGACGCGTAAAGATGTCTCTTTGCCCTGTAATCTGACATCTCTGCCGCCTTTTCAAGAACGGCAACGGCATTGTTCTTTTCCTTAAGCATCTGTCCGTAGGGGAACCTGTCTCCCGTCCTCAGCGCATTTTTAAGCCTGATCTCGAGGGGATCCATCCCCAGTTCTTTTGCTGCCAGATCCATCTGGCGTTCCATTGCAAATATCGACTGCGGAGCGCCAAAACCTCTGTATGCACCGTTGGGAGGCGTGTTAGTCGCTACCGCCCTGCTCCTTATCCTCACATTGGGAACGAAATATATGCCGCAGGCGTGAAGCTGGGAACGCTGCAGGACGACCCTGCTCAGTGTCGTGTAAGCACCGCTGTCGAGCAGGATGTCGGCGTCAAGCGCCGTTATCTTTCCGTCCTTCCTCAGTCCCATACGGTAATGGCTCTTTGACGGGTGTCTTTTTGGCGTTACCAGGAGATCCTCTTCCCTGTCGAAAACTATCCTCACGGGGTGACCCGATTTCAGGGCCAGCAGTGCCGCATATGCACCGAGTATCGAAGGGTAGTCTTCCTTTCCCCCGAATCCCCCTCCTGTGGCAGCCTGTTTGATGATCACCTTTTCAGGAGGAAGTCCCATCACCTTCTGGATCGCACCATGGACGTAGAAGGGGCACT
Source organism: Synergistaceae bacterium (assembly GCA_050175815.1). GTDB lineage: Bacteria > Synergistota > Synergistia > Synergistales > Synergistaceae > Caenicola. The sequence goes on along the minus strand of JBFXIQ010000050.1, from coordinate 744 downwards.
GCAGCGAGCCTGTGATCTCGACCGCGCCGTCCTCGCGCATAAGGGCAGCCATCCCCTGAGTCTCAAGGTAGAGCTGCTCGTGTAATCCTGTTGCCCAGTTTCCTTCTACTATGACATCTGCCTCGGCAAAGCCCTTTTCTATATCGCCCGAGCTGTTAAAATACTCGTCAATAATATTGTCGCTTCCCCAGATGATCTCTTTTCCTTCCAGTGCCTCTTCCATCGACAGCACCGGCTTCAGAGGCTCTATCTCCGGTTCCATGGAAGCCATGGCTTCTTTGAGAAGTTTTGCATCCGGAGCAGCCACAAGTGCTATCGCCTGCGACCGGTAATTTATCTCTTCTTCCGCAAGTGCGGGGTAATCGTTCCTTACCATCGAGATGTAGTTTTCTCCCGGGATGTCTTCATGGGTGACCACAGTGACCTTTGACCAGTCGAATGAGGAGGACTTTTTGACCCCCTTAAGCTTTCCCCTGGCAGTTTCAGCTCTTACGATGCCTCCGACCCAGCACCCAGGTATCTCCATGTCCGCAATGTACTCCGTACGGCCTGATACCTTACCCGGTCCGTCGCCCCTTAATGGTGAACTGCCAATTATATTGAATTCGGCCATCTGAAAACCTCCTGTCGATAAATACTGCGTACCGCGATAAGCTGCCAAGAAAACCGCTTGGCGCAAAGTGCGGCTAAAATCGAGCCGCGGGAAGCAGTTGTGAAACAGTTGTAGGGGCGGTCAAACGGTCG
>JBFXIQ010000049.1:0-11193 GCA_050175815.1 Synergistaceae bacterium | reverse complement strand
AGTATAGTAACAAAATCAATGCAAAGATAAATAAAAACGGGTCCAGCAGATAAGGCTGGCCCCGTTTTTATTGTTCATGTTTATTTGTTATAGAGCCAGAGCGCGCCCTTGTCGGCGCCGCTTACCATTTTTCGGTAGGTGTTCAGCATACCAACAGCAGGATGCTCCGGTCTTATAGCATGTTTCAGCCTTTCAATAATTTCCTCATCCGAAAGCTCAATGTTTATTGTATTTGCATTCAGATCTATTGAAATGATGTCGCCGTCGCAAACTGCGGCAATAGGGCCGCCTTCCCACGCTTCAGGTGAGACATGACCAACACATGGGCCACGCGTCGCGCCGGAAAAACGCCCGTCCGTCACCATTGCCACCGAGGTATGCAGCCCCATCCCGACAAGCATGGCCGCAGGGATAGAGAGTTCCCGCATTCCAGGACCGCCTTTCGGACCCTCATATCTTACAACTAGCACGGAACCCGGGATTATTGTTCTATTTAACAGAATGTCACGAACTTCTTCCTCTGAATTACATACAACTGCAGGACCTTTGTGTTTGAACATCGCAGGCTCGACAGCGCTTTTCTTGACAACACATCCCCCCGGGGCAAGATTGCCGTAAAGAACGGCAAAACATCCGTTCGGATATAGTGCATCGTCTTCCGAATGAATAACCGCTTTATCAACTTTTTTATTAAAGCTGTCCAGATACTTGCCAAGGGTACCTCCGGCTGCAAGTTTTTCATCCAGAAAAAGGTGCCGTCTGACTGCACACAGGGTGGCCGGCACTCCTCCGGCTCTGTGGTAATCGTAGATGCTGTATTGTGACGACGGTTTGAATTTTGCTATTACTGGTACGTCTTTTTGTATGTCGTCAAATTCTTTCAGCGATATATTATCGATGCCCATCACACGCGATAATGCGCAGATATGAATCTGTGCGTTGCTTGATCCTCCTGTTGCAGATATATGCCTAAGGCCGTTGATTATAGATTTTCTCGTGACTATGTCCGAAAATCGCGTTTCCTCATATGCAAGCTCAACTATACGTTCACCGATATCACGTGCCTGTTTGAACTTAGCAGCTGAGCAGAACGGCATCGTTGTAGAACCAAATGGTGTCAGTCCTATAACCTCCGTGAATACACCCATTGTATTTGCTGTACCGTACATGGAGCAGGTACCACATGAGAAACAAATGTTCTGCTTGAAATTCGTAAATGTCTCTTCTGTAATTTTGTCCGCGTTTCTCTGTCCTATGGCTTCTTTGAGGTCTGGAGTTACATATACATTTTCTCCGTTATCATACGGTATCATTCCACCAGCAGTAAGGAACATGCACGGTTTATTAAGAACAGCAGCAGCTATCAGCATCCCCGGAACTATTTTGTCACAGGAGCACATAAAAACCAGTGCATCGAACTGGTGCGCATTGACCATGGCCTCTATCGATGCTGCAAGCAGATCCCTTATCGGCAGTACAGAGTGCATCCCGACCCCATGCGTCATTCCGTCACAGGGTGCCGGAACACAGAATTCTGCGGGGGTACCGCCCGCACACCATACACCTTCCTTAACGTATTTCGCAAGCTCACCAAACGGCTTATGTCCGGGATTGACATCAGTAAAAGAGTTAACTATGCCTATTATGGGCTTGCGAATATCTTTGTCACGATAGCCGCAGGAATTCATAAGCCCTACATAGTAAGCCTGTGTTCTGTCTTCTGATCTTTCTCCTATTTTCATTTTTTCATCCTCACAAACTCTTAAAAAAGGTTGTCTTTATCGTTAAAACAAAGGTCGAAGAGTTTCCCTTCAACCTCAAGAGCAGGGTTCTCTTCCACATACGGGATAAGGTTCTCTGATATTTCTATTTCATCGAGTTTTACAGTGTTTTTGATCCGTACCATCTTTACCTTTGTTCTGTCGATAATATTACATGTCTTGATTGCAGCCTGTATTGCCTGACGGTCGTTCTTAAGCACCATCGGCAGCTTAACGCTCATTGGCACAGTAGAAGTAAGTGAGTTCGGATAGGTCTGGTCAAAATTCATCTTTTCAAACAGTCTTCTGGTCGTAAAATCAAGTATGCCGACCCCGTTCGCATTGCCATGAGACTTCTCTGTCACGTCCAGTACTGCAATGCGTGTAATATCCGGTCCGCCCGAGGCATATTCCGTGTGATAGCGGCCAAGGATGTTCGTGTCAAAACCGGTCCCGCATATATCTTTGCCAAGTTCATCAAGGATAAGAACGTCCAGTTTGTCAAAAAATATCCTCGGGTAAAGCTCCCAGGCTTTTTTCAGCAGGAGCGGCTCCCTGTCATTTATATCCTGTGATTTCATTATCTCTATCTGCGCTGTTTCATGATATGCGTTCTCGATAATGCCGACAGCACAGATGATATTTTTTTTCGCTATCGTTACCCTTGCAATTGCAGGAACACTTTCGGCCATCTGACCAAAACCAAGCATGTGGGCAAAATCTGCACCGCGCTGTTTGCCCATTCCGATCGTAATCATTTTCATGAGTCCGCTTTCATACGGGCCCCTGAAGGCTGGATGCGGCTTGATCCTGTTTATTACAATGATCGCATCTGCTTCGTCTGCATATTTGTCGATATAAACCGGTCTGCCATTGGCGGAAATACCTATCTCAACAACCTCCATAGTGGCTCTTATCGGAGCGCCGAGATAGTCTTCCGTGACTCCCATGCCTTCCAGCATTTTGGCCTGTCCCTCAGCTGTGGCACCGCCGTGGCTTCCCATCGCCGGAAATATGAATGGTTCACCGCCAGCTGCTTTTACTTCGCGTACTATGGTTCTCAGCATAAGAGGCATATTTGCTATCCCGCGGCTACCGGCGGTAATAGCTACCTTCCAGCCCGGCTTTATCTGTGCAAGAAATGCTCCTTCACGCAGTTTTAAAACAAGAGATCCTTCCACGTCTTCTATTACAGGCCTTGGGAAAAACTGCTTAACCTTTACCATCCTCGGTATCGGGATATTTGCTAACAGTTCATCGACAGCAGACATTTTAATTACCTCCTGTGCTGTTCAATAGAGTTACAGTTACATTTTTGTAAGTCACACTTGTTTACCCCTGAGGGAACTCACCTCGTGCAGCCTTTCTTTTCGCCCTCCACCCCTCGTACATCGGGGATGACTGAATAAGAGAAATCAGCGCAAGTAAAATAAGAACTGCACACACGGGATTCTTCAGGAAAATCATCCATGATCCCTGACTAATAAGAAGCGACTGATGCAGGCTGACATCCAGCATTCTTCCAAGTATCAAGCCGACAACCAGAGGTGCCACTGGAATCTTTATTTTGTCCATAAAGTACCCCATTATACCGAAAAGCAGCATCAGCATAACATCAAAGAAGCTGTTGTTGATTGCGAAAGCACCGACAACGCACAGAGTGACTACGGCTACGGAAAGCACGCTGTTGCTTATTTTCGTAACGTATATGCAAAGCTTTGTAAAGAACAGCCCTTCGACAAACATAAAAATTGTTGCAAATAACATAGCCCACAGCAAAGTGTATGTTATCCCGGCGTATTCAGTCAGAAGGCTTGGCCCGGGCATTATACCATGCACCATGAGTCCGCCCAGAAGTACTGCGGTCGCTGAACTGCCTGGTATGCCGAGGGTTATGGTAGGGATAAGAGCCCCTCCTACAACAGCATTATTGGCTGCCTCTGGCGCAGCTATGCCATAAATTGACCCCTTGCCAAAAGATTCTTTATCATTAGAGCGGCGTTTAGCTTCGTTATATGCAAACCAGCATGCAGTATCTCCGCCAGTACCTGGGATTATCCCTGTGAATACACCGATTATGCCTGAACGAATAAAGGTAGGGAACAGATCCTTTATCTCCGCCCAGGGCAAGAGGATGCTGTCTTTAATTTGATCAATAGCGCACTTTGCGGCTCCGCCATCCTTTTCAATCAGCTTAATTGCCTGCGGTATGGAGAAAAGACCGATTAGGGCGACTGTGAATGGGATCCCGGAGAACAGATTGATATTTCCAAGAGTAAAGCGCGGGATCCCGGTGATGGAATCCATACCAACAGTTGAGAAGAGCAGGCCCAGACCGCCGGCCAGCAGCCCCTTCACGGTAGAACCCTGGGAAAGAGAAGCAAGAATAGTCATGCCCAGAACGGCCACGCCAAAAAGCTCTACAGGACCGAACATGACAGCTATGCTTCCAAGAAGCGGGGCTACCGTCAAAAGAACGACGGAACTGATTATACCTCCCACAAGGGAAGCCATAAGAGATATACCGAGCGCATGTCCCGCCTGGCTTTTCTGTGCAAGGGGATAGCCGTCCAATGCAGTTGCTGCCGCAGATGGTGTTCCGGGTGTACATATCAGTACGGCTGCAATAGAACCGCCGTACATTGCCCCCATGTAAATGGATGCAAGCATACTGATGCCCATCCCAGGCTCCATAACGTAAGTGACCGGTACAAGCAGAGCAATTGCCATGGTAGCCGAAAGCCCTGGCATCGCACCAACAAAAAGCCCGAGGGCCGTTCCGGCGGAAACAGCAAGTAACGTCATAGGCTGCATAACATTTGTCAGACCCAGAACCAAATTACTTATATACATTTTTATATCTTCTCCTTATTTACCGCTAAAATCCGAGAAACGACTCAAGATAGCCCATCGGTATCGGCAGGTTGAGGAAGCAGACGAATAACCCGTAAATAAACACCGAAAAAAGCAGGCTAATGATTACAGCCTTGACAGGGCTCATTGCCCTAAGATATCCGTAAGCCGCAAGCATGAACAGAGGAGTCATCACAAAATAGCCGGCCTTCGGTATCAGATAGACATAAGCAATAACCAGCGTCATGAAAACAACTACACGCAAAACGTTTATTTTTTCTTCATCAGTCTGTTCTTCATTGACATTTACGCTTTTTCCCATCGTTCTTGCTTCTTTGACTGCACTGAGAATCATCAGGACGGACAGCAGAGCAACCATAGCCGCTATTATTCTTGGGAAAAGAGCCGCCTGCGTAGGCATAGCAGACGCCTGAATAAAGAAAAATGCGCCAAGCAACAGTGAAAATCCTGAGAACAGAACATGTTTAACAATATATCCCACGGTTCATGACCCCCTATAAAAGGGTGCCATATAAATATATATGGCATCCTTGACAGCGTTATTCACTTTTATAAAAACTATTTCTTCTGATAGTCGTCCTTAACTTCGTCCCAGATCACGCGGAACTGCTTTTCCTGGGCCTCAAGCATCTTTTTGTAATCATCACCAAACTTCATATCGATCATGCTGGCTCTGTCATTGCATGCTTTTTCAAATTCAGGCATCTTCTCAATGGTTTTAAATGCTTTTATAAGGGCGGTCTTTGCCTCGGCAGGAATGCCCTTCGGTGCACTGTAGCCGCGCGAAGAACCGGATACAACATTGTAGCCAAGCTCTTTCATTGTAGGCACATCAGGAAGTCCTGAATAACGTTTTTCGGCAAACAGCGCCAGAGCACGGATATTACCGGCTTTTACCTGCGGAAAGACTATACCCAGGTTGTTGAAGCTGGCATCAATTTTGCCTCCCATTGCAGCCTGCCACGACGGGCCGTCACCTTCAAAGGGGATCATCTGAACCTTAATTCCAGTCGTCTTTTCAAAGATAAGGGTCGTGAAAAAATCGTCTCCGCCGACTCCGGAGTTACCGATCGTTATTTTGCCGGGATTGGCTTTCATGGCCGCAAAGAGGTCCTCTGCCGTTTTATACGGGCTGTCCTTGGCAACCACAATTATGCCGGGATCGGTTATTACATTTGCAATCGGTTCAAGTTCGGCGATGGTATATGTAATTTCGGGGTTCATAATATAGTTGGTCTGGAGCATCGGTGTATTGGTAATGCTGATCGTATAGCCGTCTTTCTTGGCTGTCTTCGCAAGCTGGGTCCACGCAATGGCGCCGGTTGCACCGGGAATATACTGGTTTACAAAAGATTTGCCGATAGCTTTTTCAAGGTACGGCTGTGTGAGCTGGGCAAGTGTGTCACTTCCGCCGCCGGCCTTGAACCCCTGAAGAACAGTAATCTGTTTCGTTGGATACGCAGCAAACGCCGCAGAACTGATCATTACAGAAAGACAAACGCACAGGAAACCTAACAGCCATTTTTTCATAATAGCAAATTCCTCCTCGGTCCTATTTGTGATTGTATTAAGCGCGCTTCTGAATTGGAAGCATAACACTTTAATTATGCTGGTACAAACAGATAATTTCGGCTATTACAACAATATTTTTCTTGTAGGCAAAGTACTCCATTACTTGTTTTATTATTTATTGCAGCCACAGCTTACAGCAGCTATATCTTCTTTGGTTTTCCTCTTATAGCCGTGTCTTCTGGCAATGCAAAAAAGCTCATCGCCACCCATTTTTTCTGCTGCTGTTTCTTCGCCGTTAGCAACTCTTATGACAAGCTCAAAAAGTCTCTTACCTACATCTTTGACAGATTCGCCGCTGGATATTATTCCGCTTGCGTCAAAATCAAAATCTTCTTCCATACTTGCATATGTCTTTGCATTTCCTGTCACCTTGATAACCGGAGCAATCGGATGACCTGTAGGAGTACCGCGTCCTGTGGTAAATGCAACAAGTTGCGCCCCGCAGCCAACCATGCCGGTTACTACTTCTGCATCGTGACTTTCGTATTTCATAAGAAAGAGGCCCTTCCTGCCCTTTTCAGGTCTTATCGCATAATCAAGCACATCTACAAGCAGACTTCTACCAGACTTATGCACTCCGCCGAGTGCCTTTTCAACTATGGAGCTAACTCCTCCGTCAAAGTTGCCCGGCGAAATAAGCTGATTGCGGTTCGCCCCAAGAGAGCTGTCAAGTCCGCTGCGCATGACGTCTTCAATCTCATAAATGGCACCATATACTTTATCAGCTACTTCTTTATTGACAGCGCGTTTCGCAAGGATATCCTCCGTGCCGAGCAGTTCGTTGCACTCCGAAAATATCGTGCTGCCCCCGTTCGCAATCAGAACATCCGACATTTCGCCGACTGCGGGGTTTGCAGCCAGTCCGCTCGTCGCATCAGTCCCGCCGCATTTTGTGCCAATAATCAGTTCCGATATATCGCACGGCTCTCTCTTAACTTCTTTTAACTGTCCGGCCAGCTTTATTCCTGCCTCAACTGCTCTTCTGACCGTGTTTGCAGCACCGCCCTCTTCCTGAATAACAAAGAGTTCAACCGGTTTTCCGCTGGCTTTGACCGCATCATAAAGTTCACGCGGGTCAAAGCGCTCACAGCCAAGCCCTATGACCAGCACCGCTCCTACGTTGGGATGAGTTCCCATGGCTTTCAGTGTTCTGCCTGTCAGCTCAAGATCAAACCCAACCTGGCTGCACCCGACCGGATGGCGCATGGCCACGGCACCGGGAAGCTGAGCAACAATTCTTTCAACGGTCCGGTTGGCGCAGAAAACCGAAGGTATGACAGCAAGGTAATTCCTTATACCGACACTGCCGTCAGCACGTCTGTATCCGTTAAATGTACTTACCATCTTTTCCCCGCCTATCATCTTGTCCCTCGCAGACAACTCATATTGTGGTTGTGTATCCATGTGCCCTTGGGAGCATCCTTCATCATCCGGCCTATTTCTTCTCCATACTTTATGACCGGATCACCTTTTTTCAGATCCCTGACAAGGACCTTATGGGCAAATTCAACATCTTCAAGCAACTCTACTTTTCCGTTGACTATCTCTATGAAATCCCCCTTCCTGCCATCCTCAAGAAGCATAGCGACCGAATCCTCCGGAGTTATCATTATACTTTTTCTAAACATCATAACTTCTCATTATCGATGTAATACCAAGCTTCTTTGTAAGACGATCCAGAAGATAGTCTATTTCAGACATGCTTGCATCGCTGAGCGGAATAAAGGGAGCACGCTGTGTATCAGACGTAAAAATACCCCTTCGCTTAAGGACATATTTTCTGATACCTACGCCGATCTTCGGCTGTGCCTCATACCGGAGATACGGCAGATGCGCGTCATACAGGTCATGCATCTCATCTTTCTTTCCGATTCTTGATAATCCTACAGCTTCAACCAGCATTTCAGGGAAAGCATAGCCAGTCATTGCACCGTTTACGCCATTGTCGCATTCAAAGTCGAGGAAAAGACCGCTGTTGCCTGTGACGATGGGAACTCTGCGCACGCTGCCCTCATCCATCCACCTGTGAAGAGTGCGTATCTTTTCAAGTCCGGGCCAGTCTTCATGTTTAAGTCCTGCGCAGTTCTGATTCGTATTTATTATCTCTTTTATTACATGATTACTGAAAACAACCTGAAGAACAAGAGGATAGTCCTGAATGATAAAAGGGGTCTCAGGGCCTAATACACTTGCAGCCGTGTTGTAATATCCAATAATTTGATCATCTGTCCTCAGATTTGACGGCGCGCCCAGAAGAACAGCGCATGCCCCGGCCCTCATGGCGCTGTCAGCAAGATATTTCATCGATGCAAAACCCGGTGAATTAACCCCGACAATAAGATCGAGCCCGTTACAGTTTTTCGCGTAGGCGTTTATGACCAGTACCGCTTCTTCGGCATTCATTTTACTGGCCTCGCCAAGAACCCCGAGAATTGTTACCCCTTTGGCACCTACCTCTTTGTAAAATGAAACAAGGCGCGAAATAGAATTAAAGTCAATGTCGCCGTTTGTAAGAAACGGTGTTGGTGCGATAGGGTACACACCGTACGTGTCTGTAGTTAACATTATTCTGATCCTGCCTCCAGATACTCTACTTTTTAATTTTTTTGTCTATAACCGGATTTACGAGCGGTTCAAAACCGGTTATGCGGCATTCAATGGTATCGCCATGCACGATTTGAACAGCCCTCGGCGTCCCAGTGGAAAGGATGTCACCCGGCTGCCACTTGAATACCTTTGAGTGAAACGCCACCAGAAAATCCGGCGGAAAGGTCATACTTGAAACTGTGTTTTCAGCGTAAACTTCCCCGTTATGCACTGTCTGAACCTTTAGTCCTGACAGATTCTTGATTTCATCGGTCGTGATAAGCTGAGGGCCAAAACTGAAAAACGTCTCGAAACTTTTGACGTAAGTGAGATACCGCGGGTTCAGGCCAAGGATATCTTCTGCCGTCATGTCAATTATTGTCGTGAAACCGGCAATATATCTCAGCCAGTCTTTTGCCTCAATATTTTCGCACTCCTTGCCAATTATTATGCCCAGCTCGGCTTCTCCGGTCGTTTTTTGAGACTGAAGCGGAATTTTTATATTGTCTCCGTATCCCACTATCGATGTTTCCGGTTTAAAGAAACTTGCCGGAATGCCCTGAGGCGTCTTTTCTGCAAGATCTCCAGCGTGGTCTGCATAGTTCAGTCCTATGCCGAATATTTTTTTCGGATGCCGGTAAAGTGGGGCATATACCACCTTCTCAAATGGAATGACCGCGGATGTCATTTTCTCAAGTTCGCATTTTCCCTCTGCACGATACCACTTATTCAACTCAGGCAGCTGCTGTTCCCTGATAAGCGAAAGCAGATCTGTCGCCAGATTGAACCTTTTTTCTTTGTTTAGCGCATCAAGCGTAATTACTCCGTTTGATACCAGAACAGCCCCAAGTTCTTTGCCGTTCTGTCTGATTGTTGCAAGTCTCAAGTCGTTTACCTCCTAAGCACGATATTATTATGAAAAAACAGTCGCAGATAAATCGTATCTCGGCGGCGGCCTTTTCTAAGCCGCTATATTGCCTTTACCATGCCGCCGTCGACAAGTACCGACTGACCTGTGATAAAGGTATTAGCCGCCGAGCAGAGGAACACCGCGAGCTTGCCGTATTCCTCAGGCTTGCCGTAGCGTCCCACAGGTATGTTTTTGAACGCAGCCTCCTGGATATCTTCCACGGTCTTACCCAATTTATCGGCGCGGACCTTGTCAAGGTAATCGATTCTGGCCGTTCCTATCCGTCCGGGCGCTATTACGTTTACAAGAATTTTATCTTTGCCGAGTTCCTGAGAAAGAGTCTTTGCCAGACCAACTACGCCCATGCGAAATGTGTTGGAAAGTATAAGGTTGTCGAGTACCGCTTTGATCGATGACGAAGCTGAGCATAGGATGCGCCCTTCTCCATTTGCCCTCATATGGGGCAGGACTTCACGGATCGTTCTGATGTATGAAAGCAGCGTAAGCTCGTACGCCTTCTGCCATGCCTCGTCGTCAAATGAATCGAATGTACCCGCAGGAGGCCCCCCCGTGTTGTTTACAAGGGCAAAAATTTCTCCGTACTTTGCAACTGTGACTTCCACAAGCTTTTTGATATCTGCCTGGTCTGTTATACTGCCGCAGAAATATGAAGGTTCCATTCCAGTAAGCTCCTTGATTTCCGCCTGTGCCTGCTTGAGTTCTTCTTCAAAAGGGCTGAATAGCATCACGTTCGCTCCTTCTCTTGCAAATTCCGTCGCTATTGCTTTGCCTAGCCCTGCGCTTGACGCCATTACCAACGCACATCTGTCCCTGAGTCCAAGATCCATTTCAGTTCCTCCTTCAAATTGTCCAGATTATTACTGCGGGTTATGTGACTGAACATATAGTTATTTCCAGCATTGCTTCAGTAAGACTATCATCTCGATATACAATAAACAAACAGAATTAATCAGGTCTTTCAACAAGTTTTTTCTTGATATAGCTTAAATTGCTCTTTGTAAAATACCCAGCTAAACTGAAGGGAACCCAACAGGAGTAGAGCACACTAAAAAATATTCCACGAAACAAAATGCTTTCATCATCAACCAAATTGAGGCGCCAATCTGCACCATACCATACAAAATTGGACACTACGTCCACACCATCCCTCTATGTCAGAATAGATGTCGTGTCTGCAAGTCGACAGTACAAGTCTCTTCAGGTATAAAGAAACTATCAACTCTGAAGGGTGGGAAAATATGGATGGGATATACGCAAGAGCTACGAGATGAAGTTCTTGAAAGAGTATTTTCTACAAGAAATCCACAAATAGGAAAGTTGGCGAAAGAATTTGGCATTAGCAGGACAACGATATTTAAATGGAAAAAGGAAGCCGGTTTGTCAGGCAGATTATTCTGTGTGAGACCGGAAACAAAAATTTCTGCTATGCAGCAGTATTTTCATCTTACAGGAGTTTTAGGAGGGTGGCTC
>JBFXIQ010000048.1:0-11528 GCA_050175815.1 Synergistaceae bacterium | reverse complement strand
CCCCCGAACGCGACTCTGATCATCTTTGCATGGATCAGCGGGATCTCTGTTCTGGCATGCTTTCTTGCGACTATTGGCCCCGGAATCGTTACGATCATCCTTCTCAGCGTGGTAAACCTCTGGATGCTTCGTAACAACAAGGATGTTCTTGTCAAACAGAAGCGTTCTCCCAAAGAACGATATGATATGTTCATGAAGCGCGGCCGCCTTGCCATACCCGCCCTCTTCATGCCGGTAATGGTCCTTGGCGGCATTTATGGCGGGATTATGACAACAACAGAAGCATCTGCTCTCGCTGTAGTTTACTGTATTCCTATAGGACTCTACGTCTACAAGGGACTGAACTGGAAGACTCTTTTCAACATAGTGGTCGAAGGTTCGATAACAACGGGAGTCATCATGGTAATGCTCTATTCCGTTTCCATGCTCTCAAGGCTCTATATCCTTGAGGATCTTCCCGGTAAGGTGCTCGACCTCTTCTATTCGATCTCGACCAACCCCTACGTTATCATGTTCATGATAAACATCTTCCTTGTACTTATGGGGATGCTCATGGATGACATAAGCGTAGTTGTTCTTACAACGCCGATCCTGCTCCCGATAATAGTGAAACTCGGAGTAGATCCCGTACACTACGCTGCAATAGTAGGAGTAAACACCGCTCTTGGATGCATCACGCCGCCCTGTGCGCCGGTGCTTTACCTGAGTGGAAGAGTAGGAGGAGCATCGATCAATGAGATCATGAAACCGGCACTCACGTTCATGGCTCTCTGCTGGATCCCGGTGCTTGCGGTCACCGCCTACATACCGAAGGTCTCCCTCTTCCTGCCTCATGTGATACTCGGACTTCCCTGGTAATAGACTATCTTTTGTTTATGGAAGTTAATGCAACATGAAATTGAAGCTCTTTGACCTCGGTCGGGAGCTTCAATTTTTTATGAGATGTGATTTTTGGACAATATAAGTGTATATGCGTAAATTGAAACTATTCCGGTGAAGGCGGCAACAAATCTGATATAATTAATAATCGAAGTTATAAATTTTAAGACAGGAAGCGATAGTGTGTATTTTTACAAAGATCTCTTTGCCTCGTTATGTTTTATCTTTTTCGGCGCAGCACTTGCCTTTAATGACGCTTATTTTTACTTTGGAGCGATGATGTGCGCGTGCATCTCTACTACAGCGCACAGGAAAAAGTGGCCTGATCCCTTATGGGCAACTTTAATGATGGAAGACATGAGGACAAGATTTGAATCCTTCAGACGGCGTTTTGACCCCAAAAGTGAATTTACAAAAGAAGAAGAAATTGGCCCCTTACCGCCGCTCGGAGAATAATAATTGCAACAAGAAAAATAAATATTGGGATTGATATATCACGCTATTCATTTTTGAGCGTGATATATTTTTGTTAAAAATGCTTCTTTTCCCCTCATTATTATCTGCAACTACAAGCAACAAATGCCTACAATGCTCTGCCAGAGCAAAAAAGAATGCCCACTATGACTGGCGTTGAACAATACATCCAAAATTATAAACATAATTAACTCGAATGCAAAAATAAAAGATAAATAGTCTTTCCTTGACAACAACCCCTTACTGATATATCTTATGGAACATGTAAAGCAAAAATCAAAAAGAAATAGCCTGATTAACAGAAAAAGATATAGCGATTTATGTTTATATGCCCGTTATTGAAACAATGTGAATAAACATGCAAGCAATGATAAATATCAGTCGGCTCTTGCGACTGTAGATCAGCCCCAAAACCGGAGAGGAGAATGTATGCCATGAAAAGCACCAAAAAAGTAGCACTTCTGCTTGCTGCGGTAGTTATCTTAATCGCAATGGTATCAGCCGCATCAGCGGCAGAGACGACCCTGCGTTTCGCAGGCCAGTTCCCGCCTGACCACACTGCAACCGGATTCATGAAAGAAGTTGCAAAAGAAGTAAGCGCTAAGAGCAACGGACGCATCGACATCAAAATCTTCCCCGCCAACCAGCTGGGAGACTACACCCTCGTCTATGAAGAACTTATTCGCGGAACTATCGACATGGCTCTTATTTCCGTTCCCAGCCAGTTCGACCCCAGAATGGAACTTGTTTACATCAACGGTTTTGTTACAGGATACGATGGTATAAAGAAAGCCTTCCAGCCTAAGGGATGGATGGCCACGAAGATGGACGAGTTCCACACAAGGCTTGGAGTTAAGTTCCTTGGTTTCAACGTTGAAGGCATGATCGGACTCGGAAGCACAAAACCCGTAAGGGATCCTCTTAACCCAAAAGTCAACAAGGGCGTTCTTACAAGAGTACCCTTTATGGACGTATACAAGACCGGCGTAGAGGCAATGGGTTATAAGACTATCTCCCTCCCCTACGCAGACATCTTCCAGGCAATGCAGACAGGCGTATGCGACGCAGTATCTTCGATACCTCCGGCACTGGCCTACACAGTTCTTAAGGACGCTATGAAGTACTGGTACCAGACAAACTACTCACTCGAAAACGAATCATATCTCATGAGCCAGAAGACTTGGGGCAAACTCAAGCCTGCTGACCAGAAGATAATCTTCGACGCAGTCACTAAGGTTGCCGCAAAGTCCATCGATCAGGCTAAGAAAGATGACGCACATTATATGGACCTAATGAGGAAAAAAGGAATCAAGGTCTACACATATACTGACAAAGAGCTTGCTCCTATACAGGATGCCATTTCAAAGAGCTGGGTCAAACTTGAAGCCAACATGGGCAAAGATCTAATGAATGAGTTCCGCAAGCAGTTCGCTCCCAAGAGCAAATAGTTAATAGATCATTACTGTTCAATATAACGAGAGGCGGGGCGTAGTTGTCGCCCCGCCTCTCGTTATATCTCTTGGTTATCTGTGTTTTGTTATTATTTCAAGGATATCTTCTGCGGCACTCGGCCTCGAAAATAGTTTAATTTCTTCGATCATACTCTCCAGAACCGGATGGTTTTCCAGTATTTCCAGAGCTTCTTCTGAGGCCCTGCTGTTGTTTTTCAAGCGCCTCGCTGCATTACTGCCGCATAGGATATCCATATTGAGCTGTTCCTGACCCGGAATGGGTTCCATAAGAAGGAGTGGAAGTTTTGCGGAAAGAGCCTCTGAGAGAGATAGCCCTCCGGGTTTCATCACAGCGAGATCGGAAGCGCAGTAATATTCAGGCATGTTGTCCACGAATGACATGATCCTGATATTTTCATTGCCGCTGTATTTTAAGGAGAGTTTTTTGTACAGATGCGAATTGTTTCCGCAGATGACCAAAATCTGGAAGGTCTTATCTTTAGAAAGAGAGTCTGTTGCTTCTATGACAGGTCCCGCTCCTATCCCACCCCCGGTCACCAGTATGGTTTTTTTGTCCTTATCGAGTCCAAGGCGCTCCCTCGCAGTTTTTTTTGAAATTGGAGAGCTGAATTTTTTTGAAACGGGGATCCCCGTGTTGAAAACGTTGCCGATACCATCGGCCCTGTATTGTTCGATCGCAGCTTCGCTTGCTGTGAATGATGCAGAAAATTCAGGGCTTCTCTGAAACCGGTGAGTGACAAAATCAGTGTTTACGTAGAATACAGGGATCTTCAGACGATCTCTGGCAGCAAAGACAGAGGCTCCGAAGTAATGAGTGAATACAACAGCCTCAGCTCCTGAAGAGGCAACGATTTCTTCTATCCTCGGGAGATAAATGCTGCACAGAAAAGCATGTATTTTGTTAAAAAGAGAAGCCTGAACAGAGGGTTTATCGGATCCCCAATAAAATCTGCCCCATATCCAGGGTGCGTGTCGTGCTATAAGCAGATAGCCCTTTGAAACAATCCCCCTCAGCCATGAAGGCAGGACTTCGAGCACATCAAGGCTGATCGCAGTATTTTCAGGACCGCTCTCTAAAAACCATTCTTTCAGATTCTCAGCAGCGGCTTTATGCCCGGTTCCCTCAGAGGCGTAAAGAAAGGCGATCGATCTCAAATTTTATCAAGTCCTTTGAATATATCCCCAAGTGTCACATTGGGGGTCTCGGTCCTTTCTTTCTCCTGTTTTATAGCAGCCAACACAGTTTCACGTATCTGAACTTCATTATAGCTGTAGGGAAAATAGAGCGCGGCAGCATCACCATGTCCGCCGCCTCTGATCTTTTTGCCGTCTTTTAGCAGGGTTATTATTTTTCCGGCAAGTCCGTCACGGCTGCGAAGCGAAAGAGCCCAGTCGCCCCCCATCCTCTTTGCAGAAACTGCGGCCAGCATGGGAGGATTAGGGTCCCTGTCAAGTATCAGTCCGCAGAAGTCCGAAACGTCCCCGAATTCGAGCAACCCATCGCCGACAAATGAGAGATCATCTCCGGTCCTCAATATCCCGGACTTTGCATGCTCGAACCTCTCTTCCTGAAGGTCCACAAAATTCTGTGCCGAATCCCTTTCTCCCTCGGTCAGCACGGCAGAAGGATCTGAGACGAGCCTCATCAGAACTCCCCATGGTCCGCATATTGTCACGAGACCTTGCCAGAGACGGCTTTCAGGGATCTCTCCAAGCCATAGATCCCTGTCGTTCGTTATTTTTATGAGAGGCTCAATTTCTTCAACGATCTTTCTCGTACTGTCATCCAGCTTTTGTTCCCTGAGCCATCTCCAATATACCATTGCCGCGCAGTACCCGGTATCGACCACAGCCCATTTCCTGTTGCCGTACCTGTCGTAGGTGCTTTTGTGATGGTCAAATACAAAAGGTGGACTGCTTTCAGTGAAAGTCCGGTCAATTTGGTCAACGGTCTGTTCCCGTTGGCAGAAAAGATCGAGAACGGTGAGCTTTTGCCCTGAATCAAGCGATTCCAGTATTGCGTTGTCGATTTCACCGTAACCCATAAGCGAGACTTTTGTCGGCAGCCCCGACGTCCTGTTTGCGTGCCATGCGAGAGCTGCGGAGACGACCCCGTCGAGGTCGGTGTGGCTAATTATATGAAGCACGTTTTCGGTCTGCAATTTTGGTTCCTCCCTGCAAAAGGGGATTTGCACCTAATTTTACAGCATCATTGGCTAAAATGACATTAGAACAGCTTTATTGCAGCACATTCGGGCTCAGGTTATAATCAATTTAAAGCGTAGTCAGGATGAAATTTCAGGGGGAGCAATAAGAATGATATTAGCAGCAGTTGATATCGGAACAAACTCTGTTAAGTATCTGCTTGCGGAAGCAGACGGTGAAAAAGGTGCCACTGTCCTGAAAGATGCCGTAAAGATAACAAAGCTGGGTGAGGGGCTGAGGGGATCAGGACTGATCAGCAGCTCGGCAATTCAAAGGACGGCTGATGCCGTCAAAGAATTTGTTGCTGATGCTAAAAAGAACGGCGCAGATGCTGTCCGAATAGTTGGGACGATGGCTCTTAGGACAGCATCCAACGCAGGGGAACTTTCAGATAAGCTAAGGGAACTCACGGGAATTGAGACAGAGGTCCTTTCCGGAGAGGAAGAGGCGCTGCTTTCTTTTTCAGGCGCTGTATCAGGTTTTGACCTGAGTAATGTGAACAGGTACTGCACGATCGATACGGGGGGAGGCAGCACGGAACTGGTATTTGCCGAAAACGGAGAGATTGTCTGCAAGGCCAGCCTAAAAACCGGTGCGCTGCTTCTCACGGAAAAATTCTTTTCAAATGATACGATTTTACAAAAAAACATTGAAGAAGCGCAGAACGAGTTAGATCAGATATTTGGCAGCATAAAGCTCCCGTTTAAGATCGATATGGCTGTTGGCATCGGTGGAAATGTCACAAGCATGGCCTCGGTTTACAAGAGGATGGAGAAATATGATCCGGATGAAGCACACGGAACGATCCTTTCTGAAAAGGAAATCGAGAGACAGATAAGGGAATATTCAGTTAAAAGCCCGGAAGAAAGACGCAAAATACCGGGCCTTGATCCTGAAAGGGCGGATATTATCCTTGCAGGTGCATGCATTATCAGATATGCAATGCGATTTGCCGGGTGCAGGGAAATAGTTGTCAGCGACAGAGGCCTCAGGCACGGTATTTTGTTCAGCATGATCCGAGGGTAGTAGCATCAGTTTAATTAGGGCGGTCTATATAAAGGGAGGCGCGTGAGACGGAAGCGATAAACAGTTTTGTCAGTATAACAGGCGGTCTCGCGCTGTTCCTTTACGGCGCTCAGGAAAGCGCCCGGTTTTTTAGGCAGGATATCAGCGGAGGCTTAAAAGAGGGAATAGGAAGGCTCACAGGTAACAAGAGCAGATCTTTCCTCCTTGGAACTCTGCTTGCCGCTGTTGCGCAAAGCAGCGCGATAGCCATCTCATTCGGGATAGGTTTTGTCGATGCCGGGATACTCTCGCTCGCAGATTCCCTGTTGATGGTCATGGGGGCAAGCCTGGGAGGGACTCTTGTCTCGGTCCTTCTCAGTTTCAATATTTTTAATTATGCGCCGCTCCTTTTTGCAGGAGCTTTTTTCCTTAGCAAGCTGAACAACAGGAAGATACGTATGGTTGCCGGAGTTTTTAGATGCATCACCATCATTTTCCTAGGTATGATGTTTTTACGGATCGGGGCAGAATCACTCTTTGAAGATGGTAAAGCAAGAGAGATAGCGCTCTCCTGGTCATCGTTCCCTTTTCTGATGGGTGTGTCGGCATTTGTTTTTGCCGCGATCTTTCAAAGCAGGTCTGCGATAATAGGGCTTGGAATAGCGCTTGCTCTTTCTGATGCTCTTCCGGCTGTTTCTGCCCTGCCTATCGCTCTTGGAGCTCATCTGGGGTCGTCCCTTATAGCGGTCACGGCTAGCTTTGGAGGAAGGCTGAGTGCCAGGAGGCTGGGGTTTTGCTCCTCCGTATATTATCTTATCGGCTCTCTTGCTTTTGCCTTTATGATCCCTCCTGTCCACAGGCTTTTGAATGGCGCAGGTCTTGATGTCGTCCAGGAGCTTGTCTATGGACAGATAATGATCGCCTTGTTCAACATAATGATCTTCCTGCCCTTTTCTTCTTTGCTCAGCCGACTTTCTGTGCGCCTGGTCAGTGCCTCCGGAGAATTGGACCTCCCGATGTATATAGAGGAGGAACTCCTTTCAGTGCCCTCCGTGGCGGTACTGCTCCTTTCAAGAGAGATGACCAGGCTTTCGAACTATATCGAAGCATATCTGCAGATGCTGATGATACCTTCTGAGAGAGAAATGCCTGTTTTTGAAAAATTACCCGAAGCGATAGAAGAGCTGAGCAAGTCATGCCAGGATTATTCCTACAGGATACGTGTGACCGCTGAAGATCCAAAGCTGCAGGAGAAATTCGCATCAGTGAGCAGGACGATGTCTATCCTCCGCTCAATGTCAAAAACTCTTTGCGGAGAGATCAGCGAGATACTTTCAGATGAAGCTGCGTATGCCGCGATCAGGGAAAGAGCAGGCAAAAAGCTCTGGAGCGAGTGGTCTGAGCATTCAGGAAAAATAATGCGTACAAGCCTGAGGGCATTTGTTATCGGCGAAAGGGGACTGATAAAGAAAACCAGGGAACTGGAAATGGAATATGGTGAGATCTGCAGAAAAATAAGGGATGAGATCACCGGCAGTTATTCTTACGGAAGGGATATTTCCAAGGCAATAAGAGTGATATCGCTGATGCAGGGTTTCTTTGGCATGTCGAAAATACTGGCTGAGGATGAAGAACTATATATAATGCCTGAACGCGAAAACCCCTGTTAGGAATACCCCTTTGAAAGGGAAGATCAGGATGAATGAAAAGAGAATAGAAGACAAGAATCAAAGCAGTGTTCAAACCTATCTTTATGCCTCTGACAAAGAGAGGCTTCGCGCGCTTGTAGATGAAATGTCTAAGAATGCAGCTGCCGCTATTGAAAAGTCAGTCCTTGCACTCAAAACGGGAGACCGTGAGCTGGCAAAAAAAGTGATAGATGAAGATGACATGATAGATGAGAAGGAGGAACAGATCGACCAGGAATGCCTCTACTCGATAGCGATGAGACAGCCTGTAAGGGAGGATCTTCGTTTTGTCTATTCTGTGATGAAGATCGTAGTTGACCTTGAGAGGATCGGAGATCAGGCTGTAAACATTGCGATGAATGTCCTTGATGTGCCGGAAGGTACACGGTTTCCCAAAGATGCAGCAGAGTCAATTGAAAGCATGTCAGCAGAAAACATTAAGATGCTTTCGGAAGTTATGGAGGCCTTTGCCGGAGAGGACGAAACGGTCATCTGTTCCGCAAGGGAGCGGAGAAGGACCGTAAAAAAGATGAGGAACGATGCTGTCTTAAGCCTTAATAAACTTTTGGACAGTGAAAAAACATGTGAAAGAGATAAGCTGAAGCTTTTCAGTATAGTCATCCTCACTCTGAGGCATCTTTCGCGAATCTCAGATCATGTTCTTAACCTGGCGGAGAGGGTCTCTTTTATCGCAACAGGAATATCTCCCCTGACACTGAAAAGGGCTCAGGAAGAGAACGGAAAGAAAAAAGCTAGCCTGTAAATATGGCGGAGTCGCCCTTAAGCCAATTGAAGAGCCTCTTTAAAAATAAAGCTGCGATGAGGCAGCCGGAAATATCGCCCACCGGGAAAGACATCCAGATGCCCCACAGGCCATAAAATTTAGGCAGGATGATGAGAGGGAGAAAGAGGAAAACTGCGTGACGGAATACGGATAGCGTTATTGCTTCCCTTGCCTTTCCAAGCCCAAGCAGGGCGGAGTTTGTTATTATGGTCACGCCCATAAAGATAATGCCGATATAGGCTATCCTCATGCCCGGAACTCCTATTGCAAGGAGCTTGGGATCATTATTGAAGAGCAGGATCAACTTTTCGGCAAAGATCTCCGCGATCACGAAGCTCAAAACATAGAAACATGTGACCATCTTGATGGCATACTTTATCGCCCTTATTACCCTGTCAGGCTTACCGGCGCCATAATTGTAACCTATGACCGGCTGTACAGCCTCACCTATCGCCAGGGCGGGAAGGAAGAGGATCGAGTCAAGGCTGAGGAAGACACCCATTGCAGAAAGGCCGATATCCCCTCCGTATTTTCTAACCATGTTGTTCATCAATGTCATATAGAAGACGAAAGAGAGCTCTGTTACAAAAGGAGAGCTCCCTACAGCGAATATTTTTTTGATCACTTTGATCCTAAGCCTGACAAGAAAATGAAGCCTTATCCTCAATGGGCTTGATCCCGAATAGAAGAACATGAGCCCGCAGATCGTGGCTGCTCCCTGTGCCATAATGGTTCCCAGGGCAGCTCCCTCTACACCCATACCCATTTTTACAATAAAGAGGGCATCAAGCAGGATGTTGGAAAAAGCTCCGAGTATCTGTGTTCCCATGGCGTAGCGCGGACTTCCGCAGGCTCTTATAAGAGAGTTTATCCCGTGCCCCATAAGTGCCAGGGGGCCACCGATCAGGATTATCCTCAGATAATTTCTTGCAATGGGCAAAATTTCCTCGCTTGCGCCGGATAGCTTGAGAAGTAGATCAACGCCGTATACGCTGAGCCCCATCCCTGCAAAACCAACTGCGGCAAGAAGCATCAGCGTGTGTCCCAAGGCCTGTTCGGCAGGGCGCTGTTTTTTGGCACCCCTCAATATTGCGACCCTTGAGGACCCGCCTACTCCAATAAGGAGAGAGAAGGAAAACATTAGCAGCATCACCGGAAAAGAGAGCGTGATTGCCGCCAGTCCGGCTGTTCCAACGTATCTTCCAACGAAAATACGGTCGACGATATTGTATATGGCGCCGGCGACCATACCGACCATTGCCGGTATCGCAAAATGGATCAGGAGTTTAGGTATCTTCTCCTCATCTATAAGCATTTGCTTATTTTTGATCTTTTCAAGCTGGGTTATTTCAGATCCATCCTCTCACGGATCAAAGCCGGGTCATTATACATCAATGGATTCTGAAGGTAAATCAGTCTTTGGTCTATCTGACCCGCAGATAAAAGGCCTCAGAGGTCCCTTCGATCTCAAGGCCCTTTTTATCGTAAGCGTCAACGTATACGGTCAGGATCCTTCCGTTGAGGATATTGGGCAGATCGAAAAAATGGCGGAATTCATATATGGAATCCAGGGACCATTCTCCATCAGAGCTCCTGTAATTCCGTTCAAGGAAGATCTCTTTTGACTCCTCGTGCAGAATGCCGTCGATCATGTCGACGAACCTGTACCGTATGCTGCTTATGCGGTTTCCGACCTCGAAAGTTCCGTCATCGTTCGGGATCACCTCCGAGAGCATCGGCTGGATGGGAGTTACCGCCCCGCAGATCGCAAGCGGCATATCCGAGTCTACGGATACGGAATTATGAACGTTCCAGTCAACTGTTCCGATCGTATCTTCCGGGTAATACCGATCCTTTATATCCCCTGTTTCGGCACGTAAAAGCTCAAGCCTGTCGCCGTTTTCGAACGCGACGATTTTCCCTTTCTTTATATCTGATCCGTACCATGTTCCGAACCGCAGGGAGGGTTCTCCTATGTCGTAGTGATAGTAGATGACATCCTCGGAATCAAGCCAACCCTCGAAAGCCATACGTCCGATCTCGACCTCCTGGGTCGCGCACCTTTTCTCCTTTATGTTGTAAATTACCGCATGCACTCTCCCCCCGACGTACTCAAGGGCATCGTTTGCCCTCCATCTGCGCGGGATCTCGTATACTGAGCCGTCTGCGCACTTCCAGTAGCCGGGAAAGAGGTCCCTGTATATGCGAAACCCGTTTTCTCCAGCGAAAGAGACGACAGCCTTCATGTGTTCATCAGGCGAAAACCTTGCGAGGACCTTCTCCTGGACCGTTCCAAACATAACATCTTCCTCTGCGCGGGCAAGTATTTTATCTCCTGCGACTGCTGTTACTATTATCCTGTAGAGTTTCCATCCGAGGTCATCCGGGTAGCTGTAAGCAGTGTCAAAATCTTTGGTTACGCCGCCCTGTATTAGGACTGCAAAGCGGTCTTTAGTCACAACGGCTTTCAGCGAGGGATCATAGAAACTTTCCGGATCCCCGTGTCGGTATACGAGGTCAGGGGGAGGATATCGGTAGAGTTCTTCACGGCCTATATCCACCCATGGGGCCTTTCCTTCATATCTGAAGTAAATATCTCTTTCGGGTGTCAGCCCTGTAAAATGGTCAACGTGACTGCTTACGGTCCTGAGGGGGATCATCTTTCCGTCCCTGACGAGGCCTGTCTCTGCAACATCTACCCTGATATCGAAAGGCATATCCTCTGGCCTTAGACCTTCACGTTCTATTCTGCCGATAACGTAAAAGTCCCTTCCTGATTCAAGCACCTGTTCATCTGCAGAAGGAGCAAGGATCGAGATGACCACAGCCTCTGCGTTCATAGCAGAGGAGTATACAAGGAGGCATGCAGATCCAACGATAGCGATGATCTTAATATATTTTTTCATTCCGCCGCCCCTCTCCTCTGTGATCATAATTCCTGTCAGCTCTCTCTCTAAAGCAAAGATAGTACGTGTCTGCCAATCATACATCAAAGGAGAAAACCCTGTTCAATATAAAAAA
>JBFXIQ010000047.1:0-11536 GCA_050175815.1 Synergistaceae bacterium | reverse complement strand
GATATTTACAAGCTATACCGCTTTCTGCTTTCGTTGTGTGTTACACATATATATACACATTTTGCTAAAACGTCAATATAATTTTCACAATTTGAGCCATATTTTGAATAGTACGTTAATTGCAAGCAATTCTAACATGGAGGATCTGGGGAGATTTATTGATGTCTGATCCTTTTTTCGTGAACACTTACCCGTCATACCTCGTGCGCACCCTAAGAAAAGACCGAAGGATCGTCCTTCGGTCTTCCGTCTCAGTTTTTGGTTAAATCGGGTAAATGTCCCTGTCAGTCCTGCCTTCTCTTGAGAAGGAGCTTTATCGGCCTTGCTACCGGCACAGCAACAGGGACTTTCTCAAAAGACTCTTCGGCTTTCAGGTCCTCGGTTTCCGGTTGGAGTTTTTTGTCTTCCTCTTTCCTGTAAAGGACCTGCATTGACTTTGAGCCATCGCGGTATATCGTTATTCCCTTGCATCCCAGTTTCCACGCGAGGACGTAAGAATCGAGAACGTCCTTTTTTGTGCTCTCGTGTGGAAGGTTGACCGTTTTTGAGACTGCAAGGTCTGTGTATTTCTGGAATACCCCCTGGGTGCGGACATGGGACAGCGGGGCGACATCATGTGATGTAATAAAAACAGATTTTATTACATTTTCAGGCAGTCCCTCTTTGAGAGCCTCTGCATAATGTCTGTTCACCTGTTTCATGATCACCTTTGTACCGTCTATCTGGGTGCGTACCCGGGTGTGCTCGAGCGCAAACAAGGGTTCGATCCCCGAAGAACAGTCCGCAAGAAGGGCTATCGTTCCTGTCGGAGCGATGCATGTAAGGGTCGCATTGCGGCGTCCAAGATGTTCAAGTGCTCCCGGTATGCCCTTTTCTTTACCGAGTTCGACTGATGTTTCGTGGGCAGTCTCTTTGATCAGGGACATGATCTTTTCTGCCAGCTCTATTGCCCGGTCGCTGTCATAAGGTATCCTCAGCCGGAAGAGCAGGTCGGCCCAGCCCATCACTCCAAGCCCTATCTTGCGCGTATGCCTGACCGCTTCGGATATTTCCGGAAGCGGATAGTGGTTTACGTCTATCACGCTGTCAAGGAACCTCGTAGCAATAGCTGCTGTCTTCTTTAAAAGTTCATAATCAAACTCGCCTTTTATCACCATTTTGGCCAGGTTTATCGATCCCAGGTTGCAGGCCTCGTTCGGGTAGAGAGGTGACTCGCCGCAGGGATTGGTACTGGTAAGAGGGCCAAGGTCAGGCGTCGTGTTGCCCCTGTTGATGGCATCCAGGAATATTATTCCCGGATCTCCTGTCCGCCAGGCTGTCTCTGCAATTTCGTCAAGAAGTCCGGCTTCAGCTCCTTCATGATCAGCCTCTGCTTTCTCCATAAAACTGTCAAAAACACCCACTGAAATGTTGAAATTTGCGATCGTCCCGTCTTTGTCCTTGCAGTGTATGAAGTCGCGTATATCGGGGTGGTCAACGTTGAGGATGCCCATGTTGGCACCCCTGCGCATCCCGCCCTGCTGGACCGTTTCCGTTGCCTTGTCAAAAAGGCTCATAAAGGAGATCGGGCCGGATGCCCGTCCGTTCGTGCTGTTAACTTTTGCCCCGCTGCTGCGCAGGTTTGAGAAATTGAAACCTGTTCCTCCTCCGCTCTTGTGTATCAGCATCTGTTTCCTTATCGCCTCACATATGCTTTCCATAGAATCCTCGATACCTATGACAAAACAGGCGGCAAGCTGGCCATGTGGCGCCGGGCGTCCTGCGTTCATGATAGTGGGGCTGTTGGGCAGGAATAGAAGTTTTGCCATCACATCGTAGTATTCATCGGCCCAAACATACTGGAGCGGGGTGGTTTTCTCGGCAGACGCGACATGCCTGGCTACACGCAGAAGCATCTGTTCGGGTGTTTCAGATGGATTTCCGAAATCGTCCTTCCACAGGTAACGGTCGTTGAGTATCTCTCTTGCTGGTTTATTGAATTCCGGTTTCTGCAACATAATGACATAAAACCTCCCTTTGATCTTAAGGGCAATAATTCCGTCAAATTATCTGAGGGCAGTAATAATAATAACATAAAAATTTATATATGTAAGTGGCAAAACACTATATGCAATAAAACCTTATCCACCAAACACTACATATTGTGTGATTATCTATGTGGATATAAGTGGACGGAGTGGAGAAGAGGAGAGAAGAGGAGAGAAGTTCAATATTTTATCTGTGCCATGTATCCTTTGAAAATAGAACGAGGATCGTGTATAGCTCAAGCCTTCCGCAAAGCATGCAAAATGAATATACCCACTTTGCTGCGTCATGCTGCGAAGCAAAGTTATTAACAGGGCCTACAGCCCCAAATCCCGGACCCACATTTCCGAGTGTTGTTGCGACAGCGCTGAAAGATGTTATCAGGTCCTGTCCTGTGGCAGATACCGCAATTGAGGAAAAGACAAATATGAGGACATATAAAACTACAAATGTCGCAACAGAGGCGGCCATTCTGTTTTCTATCTTCTGGTTCCCTACCCTGACAGTAACTGCAGCATGAGGGTGGATGAATCTTTTTATCTCAGCAGCGATCTGCCTGAAAATTACCTGGATGCGGATGCATTTGATGGATCCGGCAGTGGAACCTGCGCACCCCCCGATAAACATCAGTGACAGGAGCAGCACCTGCGTGAATGGAGGCCAAAGGGAATAATCTGCGGTTACATATCCTGTAGTGGTCATTATGCTGACCACCTGAAAAGCACCATACCGCAAAGCGTGCATGACGGTGTGTGAAAAACCCTGGATGTAAAGGTAAAAGGATATGGCAAAAGTCGCCGCAAAAGCTGTCTTAACGTAAAAAACAAACTCCGGATCTTTGTATGGAATGAGGCTCTTCTTTTTTAATGCAAGAAGATGCAGGTTGAAGTTAGCCCCAGACAAAAACATTATTATAGTAAGCACCCAATCGAAATAAGCTGAATTGTAGGCCGCGATACTGCCGTTTCTTGGTGAAAAACCGCCGGTGGAAACGGTCGTGAATATATGGCACACTGACTCATAAAAGCTCATTCCACCCGATACGAGCACAATTATCCCGACTACGGTCAAACCCATGTATACCTTCCAGAGCATTGTCGCAGCATCCTGTATCCTGGGGCTGATCTTCTCCAGCACAGGACCGGGTACCTCGGCCTTGAAAAGCTGTGTGACACTCATCCCCAGCATCGGCAGAAGAGCCAGCGTCAGTACCACTATACCCATTCCTCCCAGCCACTGTGTCTGTGCTCTCCACATAAGTATACCTCTGGGATTCATCTCGATATTGGTCAGCACTGTTGCTCCTGTAGTAGTGAATCCGGACATAGCTTCAAAATAAGCATCTGTGAATGACGGAATGTAGCCGCCCGCAATGTAGGGCAGACACCCCTGGAGGGATGCAAAGACCCATGCCAGTGCTACAGCGGCAAATGCCTCTCTTGTCCCCATATCCTTTGCTCTTGCTTTGTAGCCTATCAAAAACAGGGCAAGGGAAAAGATACAGCCTGCCGCAATAGAAACGGCAAAAGCCCCGATGTCGCGGCTGCCGTCTTTAACAGCCCACCCGAGCGGCATCAGCATGCAGAGTGATATAAGAAAGACTATAACGGCAAGGAATCTTGCCACTATCCTGAATTTCACCTTACTGATTCTCCAAGGACATCCATTACCTGCGGCATCGTGTCAGCAGATGCAAATACAACTATTTTGTCGCCCTTTTTGATCTCTGTCTTTCCCGTTGGGATGAGCAGTTCCCCATCTCTCTCAATAAGCCCTATTACCGAACCGGCCGGCATGTGAAGATCCATTAAGGTCTTGCCGATGCACGTAGACTCGGCAGAAAGTGTCAGTTCAAGGGCTTCAGAACTGATCTCTTCAAAGACTGTTAAGACCCTTGATGATCCTGGGTAACGTACATGGCGTATTATTACCTGTGCAAGGGTCTGGTTTCTGTTTACTATGGAATCCACTGGGATATGCTCTGTCATTCCCAGGTAATTCGACCTTTTGACCACCGCAATGCTCTTTGAGACCCCGAGGGTCTTACCGAGAACTGCAAGCATAAGGTTGGTCTCGTCCTGATCTGTTGCTGCGACAAACCCATCCGCCTTGTCGACTCCTTCTGAAAGAAGCAGCTCAGAATCCGCACCGTCTCCGCATATGACAAGCACTTCAGGGAGCTCTGCCGCTATACGCTCGCTCTTTGCTTTGTCCTCTTCGACTATGCAGATGTCGATCCCGGGCGTTCTTTTTATCAGACGTTTGGCTGTCTGAAAACCAATTTTTCCTGCCCCTATTATAAAGACCCTTCTCAGTTTTTTTGAAAGAGAGGGCTGAAAAAGCGATTCAAGTTCGTGGACCTGGTCCCGGTAGCACATCGAATAGCAGATGTCACCGGGCAGCAGAGCATCGTTAGCTTTCGGAACAAAACTTTTGCCATCTCTCTGGATCGAGACAACAAGTGTGATAAGATTTGGATTTTTCTTCCTTACATCACATAAGGGCATCTCTTTTATTACTGAGTCCTCTGCTATCCTGAAGACGTATATGCCCGCCTTGCCACCTGCGATCTCAACGGCATGGAGAGCTCCTCTTACCTCAAGAAGTTCCTCGAGTTCCCTTGCAACTGACCTTTCCGGAGAGATAAGCATATCTATGCCAAGGTCCTTTGCCCACCCCTCGTTATCTGTGAATTCAAGGCCTACAGCTCTGGCAATGACATGAGGTACACCCATTTTTTTTGCGATCCAGCATGACATTATGTTGACTTCGTCCTTGTTGGTACAGGCAATGAGAAGGGGTATATCCTCAGCGCCCGCCTTGACTCCGGCTTTTTCAAGGACACTGGGCCTGGCTCCGTTTCCTCTCACTACCATAACGTCGAGGTCGTTCTCGACACGGATGGCCCTCTCTTCGTCATCTTCGACCACAATTATGTCGTGCCCATCGGCAGAAAGATCTTTGGCAACGTTGTAACCTACTTCTCCGGCTCCGACAAGAACGATCTTCAAATCTATTCCGCCTTTCAGAATAAATCAAATGGATGTTAATATCCCTTACAGTAGATATCTTATAGCACCATGCAAGATAATAGCAAGCTGGCAACGTGGGCAGGATGACCACACCAAAAATTTGACAAAACCAGGAGGGCGACTATAATACGCCGCCCTCCTGGTTTTTGGGTTCGTTAAGTTCTTAGAAAGACTTAAAGTCTAGCCTCTCTTTTTCTTTTCGACATCCATTGTCCTTTTAAGAGCCCATGCAAAAGCTCCGAAACCAACTGCTATGCATATCACCATGTTAAGCTGCCACATATTTATATCCTCCTTTTTCCATTCAGGCCGGAGCTAATCCAGCTTGTTGGCATGGACAAGGTTCTTCGCCATGGCTCCGTTAAGCATGAAGAGGATCACAGCAAGAAGGGCCCATTCCACTACCATGGATCCGGGGGTGTATGCGTATTTCTGCAGCGGCCAGAATTTAAACCATTCTCCCGGGTACCATGTCATGGACTGATATACCCACCAGCCCCAGACCAGTGCAAATTCGATGGGGAAGAACTTAATGATCGTCCACATCCATTTGACATGCATGTCTGAGCAGGGTTCGATGTCTTCCTTCCAAAGCTTTTCAACACCGAACTTCACAGCGGCGATCGAGTAGAAGAGTCCGACCATAAGAAGTGCGACTCCCCAGACCATGTCCTGGTTTTCAAAAATACCGTTGTCCAGGGCAGACCAGCTTCCTACTACAAGGAAGAATGCCGTTACAAAAACTGTAGCCTTCGGACGGCTGAAGCCCATGTCCATAAGGTTGCGGCATCCAAGCTCGACCATCGCGATTACGGAGCTGAGTGCTGCCGAGAACAGAGCAATGAAGAAGAGGACTGCCATCAGGAATCCGCCCGTTGTGTGGGCAAAGAGGTTCGTCAGGTTGACGAAGGTCAGCCCGTTGGCACCTGATTTCATGACTGCCATAGGATCGGGAGCAAGCGCGAAGACTGCCGGAAGTACGACCATACCTGCAAGCATTGCTGCGACCATATCTCCGAATGTTGCGGTGAAGGCGTTGAGCATGATGTCTTCATCCTTTGCCGCATAAACGAAGTAAACGTGGAACATTCCCCAGCCTGCTCCGGACGACCATGCTGCCTGCGTAAATGCAGCCAGCCAGACACTGGGGCGGGTGAAGTCGACCAATTCCACGTGATACATGTATTCGAGGCCCTTCCATGCTCCCGGAAGCATAAGGACGCGGACAAGAAGGATAGCCAGAAGGATGAAGACTGACGGGATCATTATCTTGTTTGCCTTCTCAATGCCGCCCTGTACACCGCGTACGATAATTGCGGCAGCAATAAGGACAGCGGCCACAAACCACATCCAAGCCTCGACTGCAGGAGGAGTTGTGGCAAAGTTCTTCCAGACTTCGGAAGTAAGCTCTGTGCCGCCTGCCTGTACCTGTGTAAGGAAGCCGGTGAATATAAGGGAAAGGTATTTCATGACCCAGCCGAGAACTACGACATAGTAGCAGCCGAGCATGACACAGACCATAGCGCACCATGCGCCTACCCAGGTCCAGTTGTCTCCCAGAAGCACCTTGAAGGCTCCGGCGTTGGCCATACGGGTCTTTTTTCCAAAAACGGATTCAGCGCAGATAAGAGGTACTGCCCAGATAAATAATGCAAGGAAACAGATAAGAATAAACGCGCCACCATTGTTGCTTGCTACTTCACGCGGGAAACGCCATATATTTCCCGTTCCGACTGCCATGCCAAGAACTGTTGCAATAAGTCCCCAGCGGCTTCCAAACTGATCGCCGCCCTGTTTGATTTCAGCCATACGTTAGACCTCGCTTTCTTATCGATATTTCTTATTTTGAATTAAATAACAAAAAGCAAAACAGACAGTTGCTCTCATTCGGGCCTGAATATTGACAGAAATACTTTACAAATCCCCCTTTCTTAGTCACAGTCAATGAATTCGAATATATATACAAAATAGATATTCAGAACCCAACTTATTAACAGCTTACCATATATGAACTTTAATATCAATAATATAAATTTTGACAACCTTTGTCTTTTTTACTAAAAAATATTTGTGAAATATCTGAACAATCTGGAAGTACAAACTTTATTTATCCAACAAAGCACCGTTTATTTCAATTTTTTTCTAAATTTGGCCTTAAAACTTTCAAATTTGCTTCATAAAAAATTAAGTTCAGAAACATCAAGAAATATCTTTTTTGTTATAAATTTTTATAAAGTATGACTTATATGTCAGAATATTTAGAAATAACTATCAATTTGTTGGCATGTTTATTTTGGGATGGTATGACGAAAAGTGACAGACAAGGATATTCAACTTCCACAAAGACAACGATCGGGCAAAAAACGGGGCCCGATGGGGGAAAAAGATATTCTTATTGTATATTTATATTAACAAAGAAGACCTATTGTATCGAATTTCGTTAAAAACCAACATAAATAAATAAAATTATTCAAACTATAAATATATATCATTCAATTCTTTAATTTTATTTCTCGCTTTTCTTCTAATTTTTTTTCCAGCCTGAGCAGTTCGTTTCTGGTATCAGAATCCATATTTTTCATTATCTCGTTTCGATAGAGCATGCCTATATCGTTCCTGGAAAGGCCGGGGTGTGACTCGAGTTCAGTATACGCACTTATCTTTTTGTCCTTGAAGAAGACATCAAAGTCGGCGAAGCGCTGTCCCATCTCGTTGTATTCGAGCCCCATCGCTATTCTTTTTATCTCCTGTACTTCCATCGGTGTAAATATCTTCACAAGGTAGATCGGTACGCTCATCATTACCATAGCCTGATCCTTGCCCCATCTTTCAGCAAGGACTACTCCTACCTGGAGGCCCTGAGTTGCCATCCACAGCCTCTGCCTGTGGATATCAAAATGTCCGTTTGCGTCATATATTTTGATCTCGACATCATTCCAGTCAGGTGTTCCCATTGCGTCTCCCAGATACTCTATCCCCCTGATCCCCAGGTATTGGATAATGGCCCCCTTTGACCTGTCATGTATCAGCAGCGCCTTCTCGTACATGTCATGAACAGAGATAGCCCTGTTTATCGCTTTTTGAGTAAAATATATGACGGAGGATGTTCCCGGTATGTAATTTCGGAACATCGGATCCCTATTGATTATTTCGCCTCCCAAATCTTCGTGTATCGACCGGATGCCGTTCTCTATGTTGCCCATCAGGCGCATCATTATGAAGCCTGGCATCATTTTGACCTCTTCGACACCGCTTATAAGCCTCTTGTTGATCAGTGTACAGAGAAGGAGTTCAATAGAGTTTTCAGATACGAATGTCTCCTCTTCCTCTTCTTCGGTGAGCAGGTCAGAAGATGAGATAAAAAAAATCAGCCTCCTGTTGTTCCCATATATGCCCAGTGCTTTTTCAGGGTCCAGGGATACCAGTGAACCCCACTCATTGAGATATTTTTTAATTTCGGCAACCTTATCTGTTGCATGAAGGACAAGGCTTTCCGGACCGCTTCTGACAAGAGAGAGCATTAAAAAACCTCCTATTATAGTGATATGCGTTTCCGTTCCAGCCTCGCATCGTTGGTTCCGGGGGGGTATTTGAAAGGTATCACATCTCCTGTTTCCATATGTATCAGGTACATTTTTTCAAGTCCATTCAGAAAAAACCTTCCGCATTCATCTATGGAAGTAGGATGTTCCATACTGTGTCCAAAGAGGTTGTACTCTCCGGCATCGTTCATCACGTCCTCATAAGTATGGCCGGCCCTAAAACGGAAACTTCCTATATAAAAACGGCCCGGCCTGCTCCATACCTGGACAGATGAGTTTTCTGTCATTTCAAGCAGGGTCGGAAGATCGTCATGGTTTCCTGTTAGAAGGATCGCACCGCATGTTTCATCAGTGAGCAGGTTCAAAAGCACGCGAAGTTTTTTTCTGTAAAGATTTATCATTCCCGGTCTGGTCTCAAGCTTTATGTCATCTACGAGATCTCCTGTATGCACGATCCATGCCGGCCGGAGACGCTGTATGGCTCTCCGCAAGTAGGGAAACATGGTCGAAGGGGTGTCAGAAATGTGAAGGATCATGTCCCTGCCGTCCACAGGTGGAGGGTTGAGACCCGCCCGCACCGCAATATTGTCTATCCTGCTCCTGACAGGACAGTTTCTTATTTCCTCAAGCGTTGGCTTGGGCAGATTGCTCGGCAAGTGCAGAGTCGTCATGTTCTTCACTCCTTAAATTAAAAACTGGGTTTTTATCTGAACTTCTATTCAAAATCAGACCTTTTCCAATGATATTATAGCAGGAGGATTCATAAAAACCATTTCAAACTGAATGAGCACTTATGAACAAAATACTTGTTTTTTTACCAACCAACATGTAGGATAGCAAAAGTAATCGATTGTTCTCCGAGCCTGTCCGCCTAAAGATCTTATCTACGGGGGCCGGGCCGTTAGGGTTTCGCTGGAAACGGCGGAGCCTCCCTTTGGAAAGGAGAACGGCTGTCTGTACTTTATTCGGCCGTCTTCTCCAGTGAGGACGGCCGATTTCTATTTTTTAGGGATATGCACAAAATCCCAACTCTCCCCTGCGAGATCGCCCCCAACGATCTCGCAGCTTCATTATTTATAACTGCAATTAAGTTGCAAATAATATTAAGTTTTCCTTTTTTCTATTAAATTCACGACAAAAACAATTAAATAGTGTAGAATTATGTCTATGTCATATATTTCACTTTTATGGCTTTTGTCTCCCTGATCAAATCAGGGAGACGACCCTGAATCTGTTTTTCCTGCGGCGCCTGCTATGGAAAACAGACGTTAGGGCGGATCTGGAAACGGATCCGTCTCCCATTGCGGAAAGGGGGCAAATATTTCGCCACGTGCGATATAAATGTCAATGCCCTCCTATTCTTCAAGGTCTCAAAAAGGTTTTTAGCACCAATATATCTTTTAAGGAGGGGTATCCCCATGAAAAGCAACAAGCGTTTCTTATTTTTCATCACCATCATCGCAGTATGCATGCTCACTTTGGGCTCATTTGCATACGCCAAGCCGCCCGTTCTCAGAATGGCAACAACTACCAGCACCGACAACACAGGCCTTCTCGACTATATGGCTCCTATCCTGCTTAAGGATACAGGGATCGAGATCCAGTGGGTATCCGTCGGAACAGGAAAGGCGCTTGAGTACGGACGTAACGGAGATGTTGACGTAGTCCTTACCCATGATCCGGCAGCCGAAGACAAATTTATGGCAGACGGCGCAGGTGTTAACCGACGTAAGGTCATGTACAACGACTTCGTCCTGATCGGCCCCGCAAACGACCCGGCAGGTATAAAGGGCAAACCCATAACCCAGGCGATTGCGACGATAGCCGCCAAGGGACAGCCTCTTGTGAGCCGCGCGGACAAATCGGGGACTCATGCGGCAGAACTCAAGCTTCTTAAAGAGTCCGGAGTCAAAGATTTCGACAAGGCGACCTGGTATGTACAGACAGGACAGGGAATGCTCAATACGATCAACATCGCTGATGAGCGCAAAGGGTACGCTCTTGCTGACAGAGGCACATTCATTAAATATGACGCAAATCTCAAAGGCAAACCGGGGCTGGTTATAGTAGTAGAAGGAGACAAACAGCTTCTGAACATGTACAGTGTTATGGCTGTCAACCCTATCAAACACCCGCATGCAAAGTACGACCTTGCGATCAAGTACATTGACTGGATCACATCTTCAAAGGTCCAGAAGGACATCGCAAACTTCAAGCTGGAAGGCAAGCAGCTCTTCTTCCCCAACGCTGAGATCAGGGCGGGACATTAAGCTGTCTTAAAGTAAGATTTGACAGGACCGGGCCTTGCTTTAAAAGCCCGGCCCTATCTTAAGGAGGGTACCGGGTGGATTTCATTATTCAAGGCTTCTTCCAGTCCATAAGCCTTATTGCATCAATGGACGAGGAAACTCTGAATGTCGTGCTTACTACCTTAAGGCTGACCGGCCTCTCCATGCTCTTTATTCTTGGACTTGGTCTGCCGCTGGGATTTGCGCTGGGTTATTTCGATTTTCCGGGTAAACACCTTATCAGGACCATAGCCGATACCCTGCTTTCCCTTCCTACAGTCGTAGTGGGGCTTCTCGTTTATGCTTTCATATCGAGAAGAGGGCCCCTCGGTGATTTTCAGCTTCTTTTCACAATTCGCGGAATGGCCATCGGTCAGATCATATTAGGGCTGCCGATCGTTATTTCTTACACGGCCACTGCTATAGAAGGCCTTGACAACAGATTGAAACTTACTCTGCAGACACTCGGAGCTTCAGGCGCAAAACTTGCCGTAACAAGCCTCTGGGAAGGACGTTTTCAGATCCTTGTCGCCGCACTGACCTCCTACGGAAGGATCATAGGAGAGGTAGGTTCAGCAATGATGCTCGGCGGAAACATCAAATGGCACACCAGAACGATTACTACTGCGATAACCCTTGAGACAGGAAA
>JBFXIQ010000046.1:0-11838 GCA_050175815.1 Synergistaceae bacterium | reverse complement strand
TTTCC
Organism: Synergistaceae bacterium; assembly: GCA_050175815.1. Classification (GTDB taxonomy): domain Bacteria; phylum Synergistota; class Synergistia; order Synergistales; family Synergistaceae; genus Caenicola. Next base: position 11,833 of record JBFXIQ010000046.1, on the reverse strand, counting down.
CTTATCAAACCTAAAGACATTGACCCTTGATATCGCCGGCCTGCACTCTCCGTTATGAGACAGTGAACAGGCCAGTTCACAGGTCCCGCAGCCGATACATTTTTCCGGCGATGTTACGAGTAGCATTTCCATGCCGCATTCCTCCCTGTACTTTTTTAGATTCCCGTATCTTACGGGTGTTGTAAAGACAAAAGGAGACCCGCTCAGGGCCTCCTTCTTTGCTAACCGGCAGGCAGCGGGATCGCTCCTGCTGCCCAATGCCCGGAGTTTCTGCGTGAGATACGCCGGGTCGAAGGACAAATATTGTTGACGCTTTTATTTCTTTTGAGACTCTGTTATAAATTTGACGCTTTCGATGTATTTCTGGCAGTGGTCGCAGTGATCACGGTCATTTTCAGGCCTGCCTGCCCAGTCGAGCATTTCTTTTGTAGCAAAGTAAATACCGCACCTCTTGCACTGCAGAACGTCAAATTCCTTGTGCCATATCTTTCTCTTGCCGGGTGATTCATCGTAAGTTATTTTTCCCGTGGGGCATACAGTTGCGCAGGAGAGACAGCCAATACAGGCGTCAGTCTCCATCTCATAAGGCGGCGCAACGTGTCTGTCGAAGCCCCTCCCTACAAGCTGTATTGCGTTTGTTCCATTGGCTTCGCAAGCCCTGACGCAGCGACCGCACCTGATGCAGAGATCAGGCTCCAAGGCAAACCTTTCCTCGCGTATCACACCGTATTTATCACACAGCTGCTGGATGATAGGTGATTTTGGGTTTCTGTTTATCAGAAGCTGAAGGACTGTATTCCTGGCCCTTTGTACTCTCTCTGTCTCAGTTTCTACAGATATGCTCCTGATAATGGGATACATGCAGGAGGCAACTATTTTTCTGCTGCCTCTATCTTCTATCTCTACAGAACAGACCCTGCAGTTGCCGTCAGGGGTAAGGCCTTCGTGGCTGCAGAGAGCAGGTATATCAACACCATTAGCCTGAGCAGCATGAAATATAGTCGTACCCTCTTCAACCTCTATCGGCATGCCGTTAATGGTTATGCTGATCATCATCGCTCACCTCTTTGACTATTTCCACGGAAGAAAACGGACACACTTCGAAACATGCCCCGCACTTAATGCATCCCTCCTGCTCTATGCGGTACTTACCATTGTCAAGTTTTTCTATCGTGTCTGCAGGACAATTTTTAGAGCATAAGCCGCAGCTCTTACATTTCTCTTCATCGATCGTCACTTTGAACATTCCTGGGCAAACTCCTGATCTGCAAAAATGCTCCTTTTCATGCTCAATATATTCTTCTTTAAAATATCTTATTGTAGACAGTACCGGATTTGCTGCAGACTGCCCCAATGCGCAAAGAGAGGTATCTGAGATTCCTTCGGCAAGATCTTCGAGTGCCTTAGTATCGCCCTCCCGGCCTTTTCCGCTTGTCAGGTCGTGCAGGATCATCTGCATTTTTTTCAGGCCTTCCCTGCAGGGAACGCATTTTCCGCATGATTCCCCAACAAGAAAATCGATGAAATAACGCGCTATATCTACCATACAGGTCCTGTCGTCCATTACTATCATGCCGCCCGAACCCATCATCGAACCTGCCTCGGTAAGGCTGTCGAAGTCGACCGGGGTGTCAAGCATCGAAGCAGGAAGGCATCCGCCGGATGGTCCCCCTGTCTGGACGGCCTTGAAAGGACGATCATTGGCTACTCCTCCGCCTATATCGTAAATGATCTGCCTCAGTGTCGTTCCCATCGGCACTTCGACAAGCCCCGTATTTTTAACTTTGCCTACAATGGCGAAAACCTTCGTGCCTGAATTGTTTTCAGCTCCGATGCTCCTGAACCATTCTGAACCGTTTGTAATGATATGGGGCACGTTTGCCCATGTTTCTACGTTGTTGAGCACTGTAGGAGACTCCCAGAGGCCCCTTTCTGTAGATCTTATGTACTTGACCCTGGGGACACCCGGTTTTCCCTCTATAGAGGTCATGAGTGCAGTAGACTCGCCGCAGACAAAAGCTCCTCCGCCTTTGCAGATCTCAACATGAAAATCAAAACCTGTGCCGAGTATGTTGGTGCCGAGCAGTCCGGCCTCTTCGAGGTTTTTTATCGCGTTTGCAAGCCTCTTGACAGCCAGCGGATATTCATGCCTTACATAAATGATCCCTTCTGCGGATCCGATCGCGTAACCGCCGATGGTGAGTCCTTCAATAATAGAATAAGGGTCGCCTTCCATAAGCGCCCTGTCCATAAATGCGCCCGGGTCGCCCTCATCGCCGTTGACAAGCACGTAACGCGTGTCTGAAGCCGATTTTCGGCAGGCTTCCCACTTTACCCCTGTCGGGAAACCGCCGCCGCCCCTGCCTCTCAGTCCCGAAGCTTTTATTTCATTGCATACTTCTTCAGGGGTCATTGTCTCCAATGCTTTTATAAGTGCCGAATATCCGCCGTGAGCTATGTGATCTTGGAGATCAAGCGGGGACATAGCAGTCATTTTGCCAAGAACAAGTTTTTTCTGTTTTGCAAGGAAAGGTATATTTTCTGCAGAAGGAACTTCAGCAGGCTTACCGTCATGTCCGGACATCGCTTTAGCCTTATAAGGAATGTTCTCCTTTATTGATCCAAGGATACCCTCAATGTCATCAATTGTTACTTTCTGATAATATAGCCCGTCAGGTTCGATATGCACGATAGGACCATTCTCGCATGGTCCCATGCAGCCTGTGATACCTGTCCTGATCAATTTTTCTTTTTCATTTTCTTCAGGTCGTATAAGGACTTTGATGCTGTGCCAGAATGAGGGGCTTTCATCAGAAGATGCTTTTTTGCCTAAAGCTTTGGCAAATTCTTCAGCAAGAATAATGCTGCCGTTTGCAACACATCCCGGACCTCCGCATATCCAGATCTCTTTACTATTATCTTGCTTTTGTAAAATTTCATTTTTGTAATTTTTTAAGTCAGAAAGAGTATCGAATCTCATGCAAAAGCCCCCTTTGTCAGAAGCTCTGCTGCTTTGGATGGGTCCATACGGCCAAATGAATTTTCGCCGGAGGTTACGACCGGCGCAAGCGCACAGGCACCTACACAGTTAACTGTTTCAAGGGTATATTCGCCATCTTCTGTAACTCCGCCGCTCTTGATGCCCAGCTGTTTTTCAAGTTCCTGAAGAACTGCGGCAGAACCGCGTAGGTGACATGCTGTTCCTGTACAGACTCGAATTATTCTGCGTCCTTTTTTCTTCTGGCTCAGAGTGCGATAGAAGGTAACAACAGCAAATACACGGCTTTCGGAAACGCCAAGGTATTCTGCTGCAGCGCGCATCGCTTCAATTGAAATGTAGTTTTCTGATTCCTGGATATCGAGAAGAATTGCAAGCAAATATCTGGGATCTTGCTTATGTTTATGCAAAACCTCAGCGATCCGATCGATCTCCCCCAAAAAGACCGCCCCCTCGCGTATGTGGATCATTTAACTCACATATAAAGATTAGCACTGGCTCATTAAATGTCAACATATTATTAATGGATATCGTTGTCCGTTGTTTATTCTAAAGATAACAAAAAAGGCAGCTAATAATCGCTTAGAGCGAAGAAGCTGCCTTAAAGTATGGACCGTCTGATCTATATGTCAGATATTAGAGGAATGAGACTGAGCTGGACTGAGCTCCATATTTTATGCCGCTGATCTCATCAAGTTTCTGGACGTTGTGAATTGCGTCAATGTAACGGATGGTTCCGCTCTTTGCCCTCATGACAAGTGAGGATGTGTGTACGACATCTCCGGAGTAACGTACGCCCTTGAGCCAGTCGCCGTCAGTTACGCCTGTAGCAGCGAAGAATACGTTGTCGCACGCTACAAGGTCATTTAAATGAAGGACTTTGTTGATGTCCATACCTTTCTCTTTGCACTTTTCTCTCTCTTCATCGTTGCGCGGCCAAAGTTTGCACTGCATGTTTCCGCCGACGCACTTTACAGCACATGCTGTGATAACGGCTTCGGGAGATCCTCCTATCCCCATAAGAAGGTCGATACCTGCATTCGGTTTGCATGTTGAGAGAGCACCCGCTACGTCACCGTCAGGGATGAGCCTAATACGGGCATGCATAGAGCGGATCTCTTTAATAAGTTCTTCGTGCCTTGGTCTGTCGAGGATTATTACGGTCACGTCTTCAACAGACTTTCTTAACGCTCTTGCGACCGCCCTGATGTTGTCCGACGGGGAGGCATCAATGTTTATCGCATGTGCCGCAAAGGGACCGGTTGCTATCTTGTCCATATAGAAAATGTGCTGGGGGTCAAACATAGAACCACGCTCTGCAAATGCGACTACGCTGACTGCGTTAGGAAGGCCCTGCGCAGTAAGACGGGTCCCGTCGATCGGGTCTACTGCGATGTCGACCTGTGGATCACATCCCGTACCAAGTTTTTCTCCGTTAAAGAGCATTGGAGCTTCGTCTTTCTCCCCTTCACCGATAACGACCTGACCGTCCATGTTGACGTTGTTGAGCATAAAACGCATCGCATTAACTGCGGCACCGTCAACTCCGTTCTTGTCCCCGCGTCCCATCCACCGTCCAGCGGCCATAGCCGCAGCTTCCGTAGCACGAACCATTTCGAGAGCCATGTTTCTGTCTGGAGCAGCCATTTGCAAATCCTCCATATTATTATGTATTATTTTATAGTCGAGTTCTCCTCCAGTTCAGGAAATCTGTTGAAGACCTCTTCTATATGTTTAAGATAATACTCCAAATCAAATAAAGATTCCAGCTCACTCTCACTCATTTTCTTGATCCTTGGGTCATTTTTGAGCAGCTCAAGAAGAGGTACTTTTTCGTTCCAGCACCTCATTGCATTGCTTTGTGCTATTGTGTATGCCTCTTCTCTGCTAATGCCTTCTCTTTCTACAAGTGCAATCAGTATCCTGCCTGAGAAAAGAAGGCCTTTCGTAATATCTATGTTATTTTTCATATTTTGTTTATTTACAGTAATTCCATTTATAATTTTTGTCATTGTCTTGGTCATGTAAAGTATCAGGTGAAAGACATCAGGCCACATTACCCTTTCAACAGAAGAATGGCTGATGTCACGTTCATGCCAGAGGGCTATATTTTCAACGGCGGGAATAGTATAGCCTCTCAGAAGTCTGGCCATTCCGCATACCCTTTCACTTAGTATGGGGTTTTTCTTGTGAGGCATTGCAGACGACCCTTTCTGACCTTTTTTGAAAGGTTCAAGGACCTCCAGAACCTCAGTCCTTTGAAGATGACGTACCTCCAAAGCCAGTCTTTCCAGCGATGCTCCGCATATGGCAAGGTCGGTTACGATGCGGGCGTGCCTGTCCCTCTGGATGACCTGGGTCGATACCGGATCTACATCAAGCCCGAGAAGTTCGCAGGTCCTTGCTTCTATAGAGGGAGGGCAGTTGGCATAAGTGCCAACTGCTCCGGAGAGGCCGCCCACCATCATCTCTTTCTTGGTCTGAGTGATCCTCTCTATATCCCGACCTATCTCAGCGTAGTGGTTGAGCATTTTAAGGCCAAAGGTCGTTGGCTCTGCGTGTATGCCATGAGTCCTTCCCGCACAGGGTGTCATCTTGTACTCCAAGGCCTTTTCTCCGATCATTTTATGAAGGGCATAAAGTGCATCCAGCACAGTTTTCATGCTCTCTGAAAGAAGGAGAGAGGATGCTGTATCGATCACATCGCTGCTTGTCAGCCCAAGGTGGACATATCGGCCTGACTCTCCTATGCATTCGGCAACGCTCGAAACAAATGCGATGACGTCATGCTGTGTAACCTCTTCAATCTCGTGTATCCTCTCAACGCTGAAAGAGGCTTTATCAACGATATTCCTGTAGTCTTCATCAGGTATCTTTCCTGCCTCGTTCCAGGCCTTACATACTGCAAGTTCAACATCAAGCCATTTTTGGAAACGGTTCTTGTCGTTCCAGATCGCCTTTATCTCTGGAGTTTCGTAACGTTCTATCATTTAAATACCCCCTATAAATCAACGCTGTTCTTTTCTTTTTTCCAGTCTTCGCGCACTGTTTCAAGCCATTCAAAATAAGCTCCGCTTTTAAAGTCAGGGAAGGTATAGAAAAAGCTTTCCCATCTGCCCTTCCTTCTGCAAAGTGTGACCTCTGCAAAAATACCGTCCCTGAGGTATATCCTGTGTGCCTGGCCTTTCGTTGATGCAAGCAGCAATCTTGCTCCGTCAATTGTCCCCGGGTCAAGGTTCACCCTTCTTGTTGATCCGGTCGCCTTTTCAAGACTGCATGTCAGGATCTTCCAGTCAGGAAGGTCTGACATGTTGAAAAGGCCGGGATAAGAAAAGAAACACCTGTCAAGTTCCGGAGCGATATCTTCATAATAATTAGTCCATGTGAACGGAATAAAGGGACTAATGCGCTCAGGTTCTCCCCATGCATCAAAAAGGAGTTCCCTCGCGTTGTTGAATATATCCATTTCTCCCCTGGGGACCAGAAGCGCTACGATCTTTTTTACAAGGGGATCTCTTGGATGTCTATCTTTCCTTTCACTCCTGCCGCATTCCTGATCAGTCATGGTTTTCTACGTCGAGGAGTGTCTCTATGAAGGTCTTTGGGTCAAAGAGCTGAAGGTCGTCGACTCCCTCGCCCAACCCAACATACCTGATCGGCATCCTGAGTTTTTCGGCGATTGCGAGTATTATTCCGCCCTTCGATGTATTGTCGAATTTTGTAAGAACAACTCCTGTCACCGGCATAACTTTACTGAAAGTCTCAGCCTGCATGAAACCGTTCTGACCCGTTACAGCGTCAAGGACTATCAACGCTTCTGCCGGGCCTTCAGGTATTTCGCGTTTAACTATCCTGTAGACTTTGGCAAGCTCTTCCATAAGGTTGGATTTTGTATGGAGCCTTCCGGCAGTATCTGCAATGATAACATCGTAGCTGCCTGCCTTTGCCGCCATTATAGCGTCAAAGACCACAGCCGCAGGATCGCTGTCCTGACTTTGTGCTATAACGCGGACATCGGTCCTTTCGCCCCAGGCCTTGAGCTGTTCGATAGCTGCAGCTCTGAATGTATCGGCAGCAGCGAGCAGGACCTTTTTCCCTTCTTTTTTAAGCTGCGCAGCAAGCTTTCCCGCAGTCGTTGTTTTTCCGCTTCCGTTAACGCCGATCATCAGTATTACAGACGGTTTGCTGCTTACGTCCAGCGGGGCTCCCATTCCCTTAACTTCCTGGAGCCGGTCTATAAGTAACTTAGAAAAAACTGCCCTAAGCTCAGATGTCTTTGATATCCTCTCGTCTATTGCCCTTTGTTTGAGCCTCTTTATCAGTGTTTCCGTAAGGTCTATCCCAACATCACCAAGGATCAGCAATTCTTCCAGATCATCCCAGAATACATCAGATATCGGTTCATCTGAAAATAGGTTCGATATGCCCTGTGTCCATTTATTTCCTGTATTTTTGAGCTTATTTGCCAGGTTTTTAAAAAGATCCAATTGCTTGCCTCCTATTCCTCAACAACGGCGGGTCTTTCAGATTTTTTTGCTCCGGATCTTCTCCGCCTGGGGCGTCGTGGTTTTTGTTTCACAGTTTCTATTTTTTCGCCCTCTTTTTCTTTTATTGGTGAGACAAGTAGTTTTTTGATGCTTTCCTTATTTACTGCCTCTTTTGTCTGATCTTTAAGTCCTGCAGGAAGCTTTCGCGGTCTTCTCTTCTTTTTGAAAGTTTTGCCTTCTGCGGAAGGAGTCTGATCTTTATCTTCTTTCTCTTTTCTCTTTTCCTTCCAGCTGTCATCTTTTCCCCTGCGAACCTTTGTATCAGTGCTGCCATAGCTGTCAGGCAGCTTCATGCTCGACCTGGGCTGTGCGACATCTTCCGTTTCACCTGCTATTATCCAGTCCTTGCCGGATACGACAGTCTCCTTGAATTCATCAAACTTTTCGATAGGGATCTTTATCTCTCCTCTTGAAGGCACGTAGCACCGGACGCTGTTTGTGTGTATTTCAACTCCTGATACGACGACGTTCCCGTTCGGAGTCTTTATTTTTGTGCCCGGATTTGGAAGTTTTTCCCACAGTTCCCTGTAAACATTGTGTTCATAGCACATGCAGCACATCAGCCTGCCGCAAATGCCCGAAATCTTTGCAGGGTTAAGGGCAAGGTTTTGCTCCTTGACCATTTTTATGCATATGGGAGCGAACTGGTTGAGCCAGTAGCTGCAGCAGCATGGCTGACCGCAAGGTCCTATGCCCTTGATGATCTTGGCTTCATCACGAACGCCTATCTGCCTGAGTTCTATCCTTGTTTTGAACTCCCTTGCAAGATCACGAACGTATGCCCTGAAATCCACCCTTTGTTCAGAAGAAAAATAAAAAAACAGCTTCCTTCTGTGCCATAAGAACTCAACGTCGATCAGTTTCATTTCCAGCTCGTGCGGCTTGAGTATCTCAATAGCACTTTTCAGGATGCCCTTTTCTTCTTCCCTGTAGAGGTCGCCTGTCTCAATATCCTCATCAGATGCAAAGGATATGAAAGTAAGATCTGTGACAAGCGGTTCCGCTGTTTTGGATGCAGAATCCCCATGTTCTGCAGCGTTTCTCAGAAGTCTGTATTCGGCCTCCTGCTCTGGGGTCAAAGTGCCTGCTATTACTGCCAGTTCCTCTCCCCTGTGTGATTCTGCCACTACTGTCTCGCCTTTCGCGATAGGCTCTTCGGTACTGTATTCTAAAATGCCAAGATACCTTGGCTTACCGTAAATTGCTAAATATTTGTTCACAGGGAACACCCTCCTTTATGACCATGTAGGTCAGATCCTGTATCATCGGCACAGAAAGCCTCTTTGATCCCATCAGCCTTACCAGGGAATCAAGGTCTGCCGCCTCTCTGAATTTTCCTTTTTCCGAAAGATCCCTTATCCAGCTTCCTATCTCAAGATATAGTATCTCAGGGTCCTTTTTTCTTCCTGAGGCTATCCATTCTGCCCATTCTTCGTCAGAAAGCGGATAGGGCCTTGCCTGTGCAATTTCTACCGGCAATTCTATACGAACAGACCATACCCGGCTTTTTATCGTGGGTATAAGTTTGTCTTCATCAGAGACAAACAGGATACAGCCGTGTTCGGGAGGCTCCTCCGTAAGTTTCAGGAGACTGTTTGAAGCTTCCAGCGAAAGTTTCTCCGCACACCATATAACTGCCATCCTTCTGTCTGATACCAGAGGATGGAGCGCCAGTTCTCCCTGCAGAGTCCTGCATTCGTCAATTGAAGGCGGAACAAGGTGTTTGCCGGCATGGATAAGGTCAGGGTGGCTTCCATCTTTCCAGACAGGACTATCGCCAAGTATCAGCCTGCCGTAATTCTCTACAAACATTTTCTGCATTATCTCAGGAAGCGCAACAGCCACCGACTGTGGACATCTTTTCATGCCGACAGCAGAAGTAATGTCCTTCCACCCCTGTGAGGCCTCAAGGACGGAGAGTGCGTCATTTATCACAGAAGATCCCCCTTGAGATGACAGATCTTGTGATCTCTTCAAAAATCTCAGCAGTGTTCTTTTCAGCGCATTCAATAACGATCCATCTTTCAGGGTCACGTTTTGAAAGTGCAAGGTATCCATCACGAATTTTCGTCATGAAGGATACTCCTTCACTCTCGAACGAATCCAGGTCTCCCCTTGACTTTGCCCTCTTCAAAGCACTCACGGGAGTTATGTCGAAGAGGATGGTAAGGTCTGGTACAGGGAAAGCTGATAACCTTGCAAGTTCGTCAAATATCTCAAGAGGCAGCCCCCTGCCCCATATCTGATATGCAAGGGTCGAATCGTGGTACCTTTCGCAGACTATGTCCCTGCCTGAGTCAATGGCGGGCTGTATTACAGAAGCAATGTGTTCTGCTCTGTCAAGCATGAACAGATAAGCCTCGCTCCAGTCGTGTTTCAGTTTTCCGCTGATCACGATCTCGCGAAGCACATCACCGCCGGGCCATCCTCCAGGTTCTCTGGTAAGGAGGGCATCACGTTTTTTATCTTCGACCAGCCATTTCCAGAATAAAGATGCCTGAGTCGATTTTCCTGAACCGTCTATTCCCTCAAAGGTTATAAACATAATATCCCACCCTTACGAGAATTTATAATAACACAAAAAGCCCCGCACTGAGTGCAGGGCATAATACGCATGGCGGAGGCGTATGCGAATCTTTTTGTCATCACTTACTTCTTTGCTATTCCTGTATTTTCAAGCCTTTATGCTTATTAAGTGTATCAGTCTGTGTAGCAAAATGCAAGATGGTATTTCAGCATTATAATGAAAAAAAGACAGATAGCTAGAAAATAATACAGTTAAAGATTAAGCTTCAAATAAGCATCATTCATTTCAGCCTGTTCTATGCCTATGTATCGTAAAGTCTCACTAGAAGACCTATGATTAAGTAACTTCTGAACCAATCCAAGATTATTAGTCCTCTTGTAAACATGATACCCAAAGGTTTTTCTAAGGGTATGAGTACCAATGTGTTCCAACCCTACCTCTTTCGCAGCATTTGATAGTATTTCCCAAGCCTGTACTCTTGATATTGCCTTACCACCTTTGCGAGAAGGGAACAATGGAGCGTCATATTCAGGCCTTGCTTCATCAACATATTCTTTAATGGCTTTCTTAGCTGAATCATTCAGTGGGAATAGCTTGCTCTTTCCTGTCTTGCTTTCATTAAGGCTTACAGCTTCTTTAAGCTTTCCCTTCTCATCCAAGACATCTGCAACCTTCAAGCCCAACAGGTCAGACACTCTTAAGGCTGAGTTGATACCAAGCGTAAAGAGTAGTTCATTCCTCTTTCCACCTGCTCTAAGTATCTTCTTCATTGCTTCAATCTTCTTTGTATCTCTTATTGGCTGAACCATCTGCATACCCTTGTGTTCTCTCTCCATAATAGCCCCTCCTTATATCTAACATAACATGCATAATAATACATATGTGTAAGATACAAGTCAAGCCTTAAATTATACCAATATGTATAAAGTACTCTAATCCATTGCGGTGTCTATATTCACAAGTTTTAGCCAATCTTACAGAACCTTATTCTGTTAGATTCAAGAATATACTCTCTCCTTTTCTTATCGCCTATGTATGAGAGCCAAGGCACTCTAGAACGCCCCAGAAGAACAAAGATATTCCAAGAGGTACGCAAATACCCCTTGCCCCTACTTCATTCAACCTGAGGTATCCTAGAGTGTCTTTTAGGGATAGCTAGTTCATAAGAGATGACCGTGATTATCTTTCCGATTAAATGGGGCTTTGTTTTGACCTCGTTACCTTGGCATCGTAATAGATGGTAGACATGAGGCCCTGGAGGAAGGCAGGGGGGTAATGAAAAATCACGCTCGGATTTATTGACGTATGTAGATTTTTGCCCCTAAATTGTCAAGGAATAATTACCCCTTATATTGATACATAAGTTATAGCTCCACTAAAGTTTAAAAGTCTTCTGATACCATAGGTTCATACCCAGTTATAAACCACGCTTCATCATTATTCTTATAAGTCTCACTTAATAGTCTACATCCTACAACTCTACCATCCTCAATTATTCCCTCACACAAAGCCACACCAGAAGGTGAACATCCTTCCCCTTCCCAATTCACAACTAAAGAAGGAATGTCACCTGCAGGAAGATCAAGCCCCGTAAGTATATTAAATGCTTCTTTAGTCCTATAGGTTCTAGTGGACTTAGGCATTCTAAGGCTTGCCCTGTACACCTCAAACATTTCAGGAATATACAAATCAATGGTTTTTGCTCCCGTTGAAAGTCTAGTCAGGTAATGTTCTTCTAGGTTTTTAGCTTCTCTACTTCCT
>JBFXIQ010000045.1:0-11930 GCA_050175815.1 Synergistaceae bacterium | reverse complement strand
ATCTTCCCTCCAAAGTGTGTCGTAAAGGTTGGAGACACGGTAAGTGACATAAAAGAAGGGCGCAATGCAGGTGTTTGGAGCGTAGGAGTACTCAGCGGAAGCAGCGAAACAGGCCTTTCCCTTTCTGAATCATGCACAATTGCCAGAGACAAAATTGCTGTGCGAAAAAACAGGGCGGAAGCAAGTTTCCGTAACGCAGGCGCAGACTATGTGATCGACAGTATTTTTGAGCTGCCCGAGCTTATAGATGAGATAAACAAGAGGCTTTAATAATGAGTGTTGGAAACGGAGGGGAAATAATGAAAAATCCGTACCTTCTGCTGACCCCGGGGCCAATCACGACAACCCTGTCAGTAAAAAAAACAATGCTGAGGGACTGGTGCACATGGGATGAGGATTACAATTTGCTGATACAGAAACTGCGGAAGGATCTTGTTTCTTTGTCCGTATCTAATGACGCGGCGCTCAAAGAACATACTGCGGTACTCATGCAGGGGAGTGGGACGTTTGCAGTTGAATCGGTGATCGGAAGCGTAATTCCAAAAAACGGGAAGCTCCTTGTACTACAAAACGGGGCTTACGGTAAAAGAATTCTGCAAATCACTGATGTGCTTGGGATAGATTCGTCTGAAATTTCAGCAAAAGAGACTGAAAGCTTCGATCCTGACAGCCTTAGAGAGGCTCTTGAAAATGACAGCAGCATAACGCATGTCGCTGTTGTACATTGCGAGACTACTACTGGAATCATCAATGATATCAAAACGATAGGGGAAATAGTCAAGAAGTTTGGAAAGATATACATCGTGGATGCTATGAGCAGCTTTGGAGGGATCCCTTTTTGTGTTGACGAAATAGGCATTGATTTTATGATAAGCAGCGCCAACAAATGTATCCAGGGAGTGCCCGGCTTCGGATTCATCATAGCCAGACGATGCTCTCTGGAAGAATGTGCCGGTCTCACGCGTTCAGTCGCTCTTGACCTCTATGACCAATGGAAAACGATGGAAGTCTCGGGCGGGAAATGGCGTTTTACTTCACCTACTCATGTTGTAAGGGCCTTTATTGAGGCCATGAAAGAACTTGAAGATGAGGGTGGTATAGCGGTCAGATACAAACGCTACAAGACAAACCACGATAAACTTGTTGCCGGAATGGAGACTCTTGGTTTTAAGGCACTTCTGTCTGCTGAATTGCAGTCACCGATCATTACATCCTTTTTTTACCCTGACAGCCAAGTTTTCAATTTCGAGGATTTTTATGCATTTATCAAAGCCGAAGGTTATGTCTTGTATCCGGGCAAAATATCCGAGATTGAAACCTTCCGTATAGGCAACATCGGGGAGGTTTACGAAAATGATATTGATGGACTGCTTAAAGCTGTTGCTAAGTACTGCAGATTCCTAAATTTTGCAGGATAATGACCTCCTAAAGATTCCCTGTGCGTCTTTTATTCTTCCGTTTCATGTTGACCCTTAAAAATTGGATAAACATTTGGGGTCCGGAAGTGATAACATAAAGAGGCTATATCTACATAGTTCTAAGGAGGCATCAGGTTGATGAGCAGCACAAGGCTTGAGTTTCTTATCGTTGATCCACAGAACGATTTCTGCGACCCAAAAGGGACCCTCTACGTTCGCGGAGCCCGGGAGGATTCTCTCAGGCTTTCGGATACGATAAAGAGGCTCAGGGATAAGATCAGCCATATAAGCGTTACTCTTGATACCCATCGTCTTATAGACATCGCGCATCCCATCTTCTGGGTGGATACTGAAGGCAAACATCCGGATCCCTACACGATCATAACAAAAGATGATCTCAAAAAGGGATTATGGAGGACTACTCACCCGGATCACATGGAGAGGGCAGCACGATATGTGGAAGAACTTGAAAAAAATAAGCGATACCTGCTCTGCATCTGGCCTCCGCACTGCCTGATAGGATCCTGGGGACACTGTGTAACAAAGCCTGTCTACGATGCTCTGCTCGAGTGGGAAAATAATTTTTCCTTAGTCGACTACACCTTAAAGGGCCTCAACATGTGGACCGAACATTATTCCGCACTCAAAGCCGATGTTGAGGACCCGGAAGATCCGGCCACCAAACTCGACGAAAAACTTATAAAAAGGCTACATGAGGCAGACATCATAGCCATATCGGGACAGGCGCTTTCACACTGTGTCGCAAACAGCGTCAGGGATCTGGCGGACAACTCGAAAGAAGAAGACATCAAAAAATTGGTGCTGCTGACAGACACTACAAGCTCAGTAAAAGGGTTTGAAAAATTAGGTGAAGATTTCGTCCGGGAGATGACCGGGCGTGGGATGCAGGTCTGCACGGCAGATGAGTTTGGGAGGAACTTCTAATGGGAAGATTTTTCAGGGAACCGGCCAGTGGATTCAGCCACCTTGTAGGAGCTCTTCTATCCGTAGCCGGGCTGATCTCGCTTCTTTATGTAGCCATAAGCAACAGGAACGTATGGCAGATAGTCTCCTTTTCTATCTTCGGAGCAAGCATGATACTTCTTTATTCTGCGAGCGCTACATACCATCTTGTCAATGCCTCCGAAAGGGTTGTGCGTATACTTCAGAAGATCGACCACAGTATGATATTCATTCTCATAGCAGGCACATACACTCCGATATGCCTGACCCTGCTCAGAGGAAGACTCGGCTACTCGCTTCTTGCGGTGATTTGGTCCTGCACAGCAGCCGGAATAATTATGAAGATGTTCTTCTTTGACATTCCCAGACTGCTCTACACGGGAATATACCTGATAATGGGCTGGATCGCGGTCTTCGTCATCGTACCCCTCTACAGGGCAGGCGGGGCTCTTCCTCTCGTATGGCTGCTCGCAGGCGGACTTTTTTACACTGCCGGAGGAATCATATATGCCGTAAAAAAACCGGATATTTTACCCGGATGGCTCGGCTTCCATGAGATCTTCCACATTTTTGTTATACTCGGCAGCGCAGCCCACTATGTTATGATACTTCGCTTCTGCTGATAAACATAAAAATATGGGCCGGGCTTCTGCCCGGCCTCTTTTTTTACCTTATTTCGCCTGCCTCTTCGGAACCCTTGATCTCGAGAATTTTGTTGCCGCTGCCCACGAATACTACTTTAGGGGAGTGGCTTTCCGCTTCCTCTGCATCGACCTGGCAGTAAGCGATTATTATGACCTTGTCACCTGGCTGGACGAGTCTTGCCGCAGCTCCGTTGAGACATACGACTCCGCTGCCGCAGTCCCCCCCGATGACATAGGTCTCAAGCCTGTTCCCGTTGTCGATGTCCACAACGCTGACCTTCTCGTACTCAAGTATGCCTGATGCCTCCATAAGGTCTTTGTCTATGGTTATGCTCCCAACGTAGTGCAGGTTGGACTCCGTGACCACGGCCCTGTGTATTTTTGCCTTAAGCATGGTCAGTATCATTTTGTTTCTCCTTCGAAGGTAAAATTATCTATCAGCCTTGTCTTCCCGAAATAGACAGCGACTGCCGCAAGCACCGGTTTGTCTATCTTTTCGACAGGCCTTAGATCAGCCGAGTCAACTATTTCTGCATAATCTATCCTTGCAAGGGGCTCCGCAGAGATGCCTGCAACTATCATCTCTCTTATCTTTACAGCGTTTTTTTCACCCTTGCGCATAAGTTCCTTTGCTGCGCTGAGGCTTCGGGAGATAGAGAGCGCGGCCTTTCTTTCCTCAGGCGAAAGGTAGAGGTTTCTCGAACTCATCGCCAGTCCGTCAGACTCCCGGACTATGGGACAGGAAACGATCATGGTCCCGAAGTTGAGATCATTGACCATCCTCCTGATTATCGCGAGCTGCTGGGCGTCCTTTTCCCCAAAGTAAGCCCTGTCAGGGAGGACTATATTAAAAAGTTTTGATACTACAGTGCAAACGCCGCGGAAATGGCCCGGTCTCTTAGCTCCGCAAAGTCCGTCGCCAAGTCCTTTAATGTCTACAAAGGCAAGGTTTTCGCAAGGATACATCTCATACGGCTGAGGCGCGAAGATGAGCTCTGCCCCGGCTTTTTCACAGACTTCCCTGTCATGTGCCATGTCACGGGGATATTTATCCAGGTCTTCATTGGGACCAAACTGGATCGGGTTTACGAAAATGCTTACCACAACCATATCATTTTCTTTTCTGGCCCTCTCTATAAGGCTTATATGCCCCGGGTGCAGATATCCCATGGTCGGCACCAAGCCGACGGAGAAACCTCGTTTTTTCCAGTTTGCTGTTACCTTTCTGACTTCCTGAACACTGTCTGATATTATCATTTGATCCTGTTTCACACCTTTCATTGTTCGTTTTTCAAGATGAGAAAAGCTGATCTACAGTTTTTCAATTATTTCTGGGTCAATCTTAAAGGAGTGTTCCTCTGTCGGGAAAGCCCCGCTCCTGACTTCTTCGGCATATTTTCTTATTCCATCTCTCATAGACTCTCCTGCATCGGAGAAAACTTTTACAAATTTAGGCCTCATGTCCGGGAACATCCCGAGCATGTCGTGAAATACGAGCACCTGACCGTCGCATGATGGTCCCGCTCCTATACCTATCGTGGGGATCGAGACTGCCTCCGTTATCTTTTGGGAGAGGGCTGCCGGCACACATTCCAGCGTGATCGAAAATGCCCCCGCATCTTCCAGGCGCTTTGCGTCATCGATCAGCTTCTTCGCCGCCTCAAGCTGGCGTCCCTGGACTTTGAACCCGCCAAAAATGTTCACTGACTGCGGGGTAAGTCCTATATGTCCCATGACGGGGATCTGAGCCCTGACGATCGCCTTCACGTGATCAAGGACATCAGTTCCTCCCTCAAGTTTTACAGCTTCGGCATATCCTTCCTGGACAAGCCTGCCTGCATTTCTGACGGCTTCTTCAACGGAGACCTGATATGACATGAATGGCATGTCGGAGATCAGGAGCGCATCTGTCCTTCCCCTTGATACAGCTTTCGTATGGTGGATCATGTCCTCCATCGTTACCCTCAGGGTGTCCCTGTAACCCAGACAAACCATTCCGAGAGAGTCTCCGACCAATATCGCATCTATGTCACATTGCTCTGCAAGCCTGGACATAGAATAGTCGTAAGCAGTCATTACGACAAGCTTTTTCCCCTTTGACTTTGCTTCAAGAAATGTCGCTGTTGTCTTTTTCATGATCTTAGTCCTTTCATTTTTTCATTCAGGCAAGCTCATAAGTTTTTTTCAAGAAGTTCCAGCAATTCAGAGTTATCCCTGCCGGGATGTTTTGCTTTCGAGATTTCCGCCAATCTTTTGGTAAGAAGACTGTATATAAGCCTTTCATCTTCTTCCAGAACATCCAGATGTTTCATGATCGTATCGGTGTCATTGCGCTCAGCAGGTCCAGTAAGCGAACCCGGAAAACCCTTTTTAGCAATGTTCTCTATGTTTCCTTTGATAAGGGGCAACATTGCCCCCAGAGCATCTTCCCCTGAAACTCCGCATCTTTGAAAGGCTTCTGTGCCGATGCTCAGAAGCGCAGTGACCAAATTTGAGACCATTACGTTCGAAGCATGATAGAGGTGTTTTTGCTTTTTGTCTATGACAAAGGTCCTGTTGCCCATGCACCTGAAAAAATCTCTGACTTCATCCAGCTTATCTTTTGATCCGTCTATCGTAAAGCAGACTTTCTCCATATCTTGGAAATCGCCGTCCCTTCCGCTGAATGCAAACATCGGATGGACAGAATAGCCATAAGAACCTTTTGCCTCTATACCCTCAAAGATATCCGAGGAGAGCACCCCGCTGAGATGGCATATGATCTTGCCCCTGATATCACATTTTCGCAGATCTTCCCATATTTTCCCGATTACACCGTCCGGAGTCGAAACAATTATCATATCGGAGGAGGCAACAAGGTCAGACAGAACAGTAAAGGCATTGGATGATGTTATTCCGGCAGCTGAAACAGCTGAATTCATACTGAGGCTCAAGTATCCAGAAATTTCGATCCCCTTGCTGCAAAAATACGCCCCCAGGGACACACCGGCTTTTCCTGCTCCAATAAAGCCAATACTCATTCTTTTTTCGTTATCCAATCAGACCATCCTCCTCTCATTTTCAGAAAATATCTTTTGCCCGGGTCAATTCGCAAACAATAGCACAGATAATGCCGCAGAGGCAACGTTTATGTTCAATGCAAAATGTAAGTATATAAGACAGGAGCGGGCCCCAACGGACCCGCTCCTGTCTTATGTCTTGTTTGTCTTATCTCTGCGCCCTGCGTTTGTCAGGCATGAACCAGGCTATCGCCATGAAAACTACTCCCATAACAAGGAGTCCGGCGTATCCTATCTCTGTTACTGAGGGATACTTGTCTGATATCTTAAAAAGTGTCAATTTGCCTAGATTCATTGCCTTAAAGATCCCCATAGCCTCAAAATTTCCGTACATGAGGGAGAATATCAAAGCTCCTACAATACCCCCGGCAGCGATCATAAGAGCCTGTTTGTAGACATTTGTGCCTATCGCCGCAAAAGATGTTCCCGGACATGAGCCTACCATACCAAAACCTACCCCGAAGATAAGACCGCCGATGATCACTCCGAGATGCATCGTCTTGACGCTTAGGTGTGATAGGTTGAGTATTCCCAACATGTTGAAAACGAAAAGGAGCACATTTGAGAGCCCTATTGCAAAAAGTATTATCTTAAAGACTGTAAGGTCTTCCAGTCTGAGCATCTGACGCATTTTGACAGGGCTTGCGGCATCAGCCAAATAGAGCGCGGCCCCAAATAGAGCTCCTGTTACAAGACCGATAAAAAGATCCATTCTGATACCTCCTATCCCAGTTTCTTCAACGCTTTGGCCACCGGGATAGCCACAGCGAAGGCAGATGCCGCAAAGACAAAACCGCTTACGCTTCCCTGCATGATCCCGCTCATCATGTGACCACTCGTACAGCCATCGGCAAGCCTTGCGCCGAAGACGAATATAAAGCCGCCCACGATCTCACGGATGTAGTACTTCTCGAATGCAGACTTGGGTCCCGGTACCCTTAGCGCATCCTGTGCCATCTTGTTCTTCTTGTTCGGATCCATACTCCATGCAATGAAACCGCCAAGGGGAATGGCAAGCAAAAATATCATCGCGAAGTTGAGCGGGTTCTTAATATCTTTTGCAAGGGACCCTTCGCTTTTGTCGTAATAAGCATTAGTGCTGCGATAACCGCTCTTGCGCGTACTGTCCTCTGTTATTACAGAGGGATCGATCACGCTGTGGATCATTCCTCCAATCATCGAAAACTGGGTCGAGACTCCGACCGGTTTGATGACAAGGACTGAAACAGCAAAAACAAGACCCAGAAATATCGCTTTAAATAACCAGCCGTGGGAATTTCCATTCATCTCCATTTTCCGCCTCCTTTGTAAGGATGTAAATTATTAGAACTTTTATCTGCTTCTATATTATATAGTATCCTGATATCACTGTATGTGACCAAGTCACAAAAATCTCTGGCTTATGATAGGGAAATACACCTACTCAGGCACATTGCCTCAATTTTTAGCCTCTGCATCTGAAATTGGTCTTGAAGAAGGGACTGAATACTGTCCCCGTTGCGGGCATAAAATACGATAACAGGAACGGAGCAAACTGCCTCCTTACTTTGCGAGCCCGTAGACTTTGCTTACTTCCTGGACAAAAATGATACCCTTTCCGGCTTTCTCAATATCCAACTTTTGCCTGATGGAGGAGATTATCGCTTCTGCATCTTTTTTTTCTGAGAGTATCATTACTATTTCTTTTTCCGGTTCGATATCCATGAAAAACAGTTTGCTCGTTTCGTGAATTCCCGAGCCTCTGGCGTTGATTATCGTGCCTCCCCTTGACCCTGCGGCAGTGGCTGCATCGATGACATCTTCCGCCTTGCCTTTGTTTACTACAACTGTTATCGCACAGTGCATTGCCTCTTCACCGCCTTCCTCGCTGTCTGCCTCTGTAGCCTTACATCTGGCAGAACCTACAACTTCACTTACGCCGGTCGTAAAAGCTATCCCGTGGTTTGGTTTTTCAAATTTAAATTTATTATCAAGGGACTCAAGTGTGTACTTGGCCATTGTTTTAGTTGATACCATCAGTACTATTTCCTTACGGATGTCCGACAAACCCAGAAAATCGGCAAATTTGTCGTTAGCCGTGCCTTTTGCAAGTATTATCGTCCCTCCGGTCACACCACATTTTTTGGCCGTCTGCATCACCTTACTGCCCTTTCCAAAATTGACTATTACCCATATAAGTTCGAAGCAAATCCTTTCTGGATCATTCTTCATCGCTTTCAAGACCACCCTCCTTTGATTTCATCTGAAAGGCCGCACCAAGTAACTGAAGCGCAATTATAGGAGTCATGGCCACCATAGCTATTAATCCGAAGCCGTCGGCAAGAACGCTTGCGTTCTCTGCAGCATCAGCCGCCCCATGGGCGAAAGCCAGTATAAATGTTGCGGTCATGGGCCCTGAGGCAACTCCTCCGGAGTCAAACGCAATACCGACAAAGAGTCTCGGAACATAGTAAGACATTGCGATCGACAGTACGTATCCCGGAAGAAGGAAGTGCCAAAGCTTTATCTGCGGACTGAGGATATTGACCATCGCAAGAGCGACAGCCACTCCCACTCCTATGCTCAGCGTGCCCATAACAAGACTCCTTTTGACATAACCGCTAGTCACGTCTTCGATCTGATGCGTCAATACGTAAACTGCAGGTTCAGCCAGTATTGTTACAAGTCCAAGTATGAAGCCTACAGAGACAAGATATGCATCGTTCTCCAAGAGGGCAAGTTTGCGTCCTATCAATCCCCCGACTTCCATAAAACCGCCGTTTACTCCTGTCAGGAAGAGGACAAGCCCTACAAACGCGAAAATAATTCCTGTCACTACCTTTTTCACCGCTTTTTGAGAAAGTTTGAATGACACTTTTTGGAATATCGCGAAGATGACGATTACGGGTAAAAGCGCCAACAGCACCTCTTCAGCAGCGATCGGCATTTTTTCAGCAAAAGAACCCATTATCGATAAAGAAGAGGTATCTGCTGCAGGGAGGCTTCCCGTAAGTTTATCTGTCTTTGAGAATATGCCCATCAGCATCACTGCTATTATCGCCCCGGCAGATGCTATCGCTACCATTCCGAAGCTGTCGATCTCAGATGCCTTACTGTCCTTTTTCAAGGCTGAGACACCCACCGCAAGAGCCAGTATAAACGGCACCGTTACAGCCCCGGTGGTGGCGCCTGATGCATCAAAGGATATCGCCAGAAATTCTTCGGGCGTGAACCAAACCAAGAGAAATACAATAAGATAAAGACCCGTCAGGATCTTGTTGAGCGGGACATTGTAGACTATTCTCACAAAGCCAAGGGACAGCATCAGCGCAATACCTGCGGAAACTACAACAATAATGCTCAATTTTTCTATGCCTGCAGACGTGATGTTTTCCACCTGCTGTGCAAGTATGTGCAGGTCCGGTTCAGCTACCGATATTGCAAAGCCGAGTACCAGTCCGGCAATGACTACTATCCAAAGTTTGTTCGTCTTTGCAATTGAAGAGCCCATCTGGTTGCCTATCGGCGTTATCCCTATGTCTACTCCGAGCAGGAATATGGAAAGCCCTACAACTATAAAAACCGCCCCGGCCAAAAACCTCAGGAAAAGATGCGTTCCAAGGGGAGTTAGGGTAAAGTTCAGAACGGTAACTATAAGAGTGATAGGCAGGACCGCAAGCAGAACTTCCCGGAACTTCTCCCTAAGGACTTCCAAAGCAGCACCCCCCTCTTTTCCAGATAGCTACATCATATGTTTAGTACATTTTAACTTTGTTATAAGTAATGGCATTCCTGATTATAACAAAGAAACCTTTATTTATGATCTTAAGGACTACAACGGCGGAACGGCTAACTTTGACCATCAAGGTTGACTATTCTGTAAATTGCAAAATGACTGTATAATTTATTAGATTGCGTCCATTTTAAGATCAGACTGAGAATAACAATTTTTGCTATCCTTGGCCCTCTTTAACAGGTGATGAGATGAACCGACCGTTCAGTTTCACAAAAAAACATTTTAGAAAATTTATTGAAAACACTTCCGAACTGATCCTTTGCATGGACGCAAAGGGATGTTTTGTCTATGTCAACAGGTCGTGGAAAGAAAAAATGGGCTACAGTGAAGAAGAAGCATATGCCATGACCATATGGGACATAATACATCCGGATCATATGTCCAAGTGCATGGATCATTTCAGAAAGACCTGCGAGGGAGACCTTACAGACTGCTGTACAAGATCTATGGAAACAGCTTTTGTTTGCAAAGATGAAAAAATTATCTTCACAGAAATGAACAGCAGCTGCATGATCGAAAGATGCGGCGAGGAAAAATTCGTCATGTGCTCTTTTAGTGACATCACTGAAAGAAAAAAACTTGAAGAGGCCCTCCATCTTGAGAAGGAACAGATAGAAAAGACCCTTCTCTCTGTAGGCGACGGTGTTATCTCGTCGGACAAAAACGGCCGGATACAGCTTATGAATAAGGCTGCTGAAAACCTCACCGGATGGAAGATGAAAAATGCTTTGGGGATGAAAATAGAGGATATTTACGACGTAAGAGACGAGGCAACGAAGAAAAAAATAGTTTCTCCTTTTGAAAGGGTTCTCCAAAAGGGAGACCAGATAAACAACTCCGACCACAAGCTGCTTGTCTCAAAGAACGGAGTTGAACTCTATATAGAGGATTCTTCAGCTCCAATAAAGGACAGCAGGGGAAATATATCTGGAATGATCCTTGTTTTCCGTGACAGCACAGAAAAGATCGAGAGGCTCAAACAAGTAGAATACCTCAGCCTTCACGATCACATGACCAGCCTTTATAACAGAAAATATATGCAGGATTCGATAATGAGGCTCGACACAAAACGCAACCTTCCGTTCTCCGTTATTTACTTGGATGTCAACGGTCTTAAGCTGGTCAACGATTCTTTAGGGCACGAGATGGGCGACAGGCTTATCATATCTGTGGCAAATGCGATTAAAGGCATGCTGAGGAGCGATGACATCGTTGGGAGGATCGGCGGTGACGAGTTCCTTGTGCTGCTTCCAAAGACGGATATTGAAAACACAAAAAATATAGCGGAAAGGATAGAGACAGCAATTGCAAAAACAAAAATCGGTTCTTTTGTCCCCTCTGTCGCATTCGGCTGCGCAGTTAAAACGGAAGATGATCAGAGTATTTTAGAAACACTAAAGAAAGCCGAAGCTTCAATGTATAAGGAAAAATTGAAGAGCAGCAAGATAATGAGAAATTCTATGATAAAAAATCTGATCAAGCTATTAGAGGACAAATATGATGTTTCAAAGCACCATTCTAAAAGGGTCATGTGCTACTGTGAAAAGATCGCCATAGCTATGGGTTTTACTGAAAAAGAGACAGCGGACCTTAAAACAACTGCACTGCTCCATGACATCGGAGAGGTAGTTATACCGGCGTCTCTGCTGAACAAACCGGAGAAGCTGTCTGATGAAGAATATGAGCAGATCAAAATACACTCCGAAAAGGGCTACCAGATCCTGAAATCCATAGACGAATACGCGGCTCTGGCGGAATCCGTACTCCAGCACCACGAAAGATGGGACGGCAAGGGCTATCCTGAGGGCCTTAAGGAAGGCGATATACTTCTCCACTCAAGGATAATAAACGTGGCCGATGCCTATGAAGCGATGACCTCAGAGAGACCCTATAAAAAAGCAATGACTCAAAAAGAAGCGGTAGATGAGCTTAAAAAGTGCCGGGGTGAACAGTTTGACCCGGAGATAGTGGATATTTTTATCGAAAAGGTCCTGTTGAAAAAAAATCAGTACGCTGACGTCAATCTTTCCTGAGCGAGGGCACAAGGCAGGGGGAAACTTTAATTAAGCAA
>JBFXIQ010000044.1:0-12382 GCA_050175815.1 Synergistaceae bacterium | reverse complement strand
CTTCAGGAGCCTTGTCGATCATGTCGAACGGCGTAAAGTCCGCTCCGCCATGTCTCGCAAGTGTCTTCGTGATCGCCGCTGTAAGCGTCGTCTTACCGTGGTCGATATGGCCTATCGTTCCTATGTTGAGATGCGGCTTGTTTCTTACAAATTTCTCCTTTGCCATTTCTGTCTTGCCTCCTTTAGGATATTTCCTGCTTGTTAGATCGTTTGCTAAATTTTCAGAAGTTCTTCCGCTACGCTTTTCGGTACTTCATCGTAATGATCAAAGGTCATTGTATACGAAGCTCTACCGGATGTCTTACTTCTGAGATCAGTCGCGTAACCGAACATTTCTGCAAGAGGAACAAAAGCTTTGACTATCCGGGCATTGGCTCTTGAACCCATTTCAGAAATTTTACCTCTTCTTGATGAGATGTTTCCCATGACATCACCCATGTATTCTTCAGGCACTACCACTTCAACATCCATTATAGGCTCCATAAGAACCGGGTCAGCCTTTTTAATAGCTTCTTTGATCGCCATGGAACCGGCTATCCTGAATGCCATTTCGGAACTGTCGACCTCATGGTAACTTCCGTCTACAATAGCTACCTTTATTCCTATTACCGGGTAGCCGCCAAGAATTCCGTTATTAAGAGCTTCCTCAACACCTTTTTGGGCCGCCGGAATATACTCTTTCGGTACGGAACCGCCGATTATACGGTCTTCCCATTCAAAGCCCCTTCCTCCGGCAAGAGGTTCAACTTCGAGGACTACGTCACCGTACTGTCCCTTACCTCCGGACTGGCGAACGAACTTGCCCTGGGCCCTTGCGGGTTTCTTTATAGCTTCTCTGTAAGCGACCTGCGGGCGTCCTACCTTTACCTCTACATTGAACTCCCTGCGGAGCCTGTCAACAATGATCTCAAGGTGCAGTTCGCCCATTCCGCTTATCAGCGTCTGGCCCGTTTCCTCATTTACTGCAACATGGAAAGTCGGATCTTCCTCAGAAAGAGCGTCAAGTCCTTTTGCAAGTTTGATCTGGTCTGCCTTGCTCATTGGCTCAACGGAAAGCGAGATAACGGGCTCAGGGAATATAAGGTTCTCAAGAAGTACGGGGGCCTTTTCATCGCAAAGCGTATCCCCCGTCCGTACCTGTTTGAGTCCGGGTATTGCAACTATAAGCCCTGCCTGTGCGTTCTCCAGCTCTTCACGTTTGTTTGCATGCATCCTGAGTATCCTGCCCACTCTTTCACGGCGTCTTGTGTTTGTGTTATAGATAGACATGCCGTTCTCAATAGAACCTGAATATATCCTGCAGAAAGCAAGCCTTCCGACAAAAGGATCAACCATGATCTTGAACGCAAGAGCAGAAAACGGCGCTTCTGCTGAAGGATGGATCAAGATCTCTTTTTCTAAATCATCGGGATCATGAGCAATGAGCGGAGGCATGTCCAACGGGCTTGGAAGATATGCGACGACTGCGTCAAGAAGGGGCTGCACACCTTTGTTTTTAAATGCCGAACCACACATGACCGGCACTATGTTGAGACCTATCGCTGCTTTTCTGATAGTCCTCCTGATCATGTCTTCGGGGACTTCCTGCCCCTCAAGATAGAGGTGCATCATCTCGTCATCATAATCAGAAAGGTTTTCTATCATTTCAGACCTGGCGGTCTCGACCTCTTCTTCAAGCTGAGGAGGCACTTCTGCAAGATGGAATTCTGTCCCCAGCGTGTCATCATAGATTATCGCTTTTCTGGCTACAAGGTCTACCATACCGATAAATCCGTCTTCCACGCCAATCGGTATCTGAATAGGAACAGCTCTCGCACCAAGACGCTTGCGCATCTGGTCTACGACAGAAAAAAAGTCCGCTCCTACCCGATCCATTTTGTTGACGAAAGCTATCCTGGGAACATGATATTTATCTGCCTGACGCCATACTGTTTCTGACTGGGGTTCAACTCCGCCAACTGCACAAAAAACGGATACTGCCCCGTCAAGTACTCTCATAGAGCGCTCAACTTCAACAGTAAAGTCCACGTGCCCGGGTGTATCAATAATATTGATAAGGCAATCGCCCCAGAAGCAGGTAGTCGCGGCAGATGTGATCGTGATACCACGCTCACGTTCCTGCTCCATCCAGTCCATAGTAGCAGCACCTTCATGAGTCTCGCCCAGTTTGTGCTTACGGCCTGTGTAGAACAGAATACGCTCTGTCGTTGTAGTCTTACCCGCATCTATATGCGCAGCAATTCCAATATTGCGCACTTTACTCAAGTCGATGCCCTGCATCGTCAACACCACCAAACTAAAACTTTGAATTTTTTGTTGTTTCCACTACCAGCGGTAGTGTGCAAACGCACGGTTTGCTTCCGCCATGCGGTGAGTATCTTCTCTCTTTTTCACAGAACCGCCTTCGCTTTTGCAGGCATCGGTCAGTTCACGAGCAAGACGTTCAACCATTGGTATACCCTTGCGTGAACGAGAGAAATTAATGATCCAACGGATCGCAAGAGCCTGAGCTCTTTCAGGTTTGACCTCTACAGGGACCTGATATGTCGCTCCGCCAACTCTTCTTGGGCGGACTTCGACCAGAGGACGAACGTTAGTCATCGCTTTTTCAAATACTTCTGCAGGTTCGATACTGAGCCTGCTTCCAGCCAGATCCAGTGCTCCATAAAAAATTCTCTCTGCCGTACTCTTCTTTCCACCGAGCATCAGGCAGTTGATGAATTTTGAAATTGCCGGGTTCGCATAAACTGAATCGGGCGGCGTTATACGTTTTTTTACATGTCCTTTGCGTGGCATATAGGACCTACCTCCCTTTATTAATACAAATTACTTCGGTCTGCGAGCGCCGTAGAGCGAACGGCTCTGACGACGGTTTTCAACGCCGCCGCAGTCAAGAGTTCCCCTGATTATGTGATAACGAACACCAGGCAAGTCCTTTACACGTCCACCACGGACCAGGACTACAGAGTGTTCCTGTAAATTATGTCCTACACCCGGTATATAAGCAGTGACTTCTATTCCGTTAGTAAGACGCACACGTGCGACTTTACGGAGAGCAGAGTTAGGCTTCTTCGGAGTAACTGTATAAACACGCGTACAGACTCCGCGGCGCTGTGGGTTCTCCTGAAGTGCAGGGGCGCTCATGCGACGCCTATTGTCCTCTCTGCCGTTACGTATAAGCTGGCTTATTGTTGGCAAATAGCTCCCTCCTTCCCTATTAATATATCTTTCTACTTTTTAAGAAGTGCCGCCGCCGCAGTTTTTCTTGCCACGGCGCAAGCTCTTCCCAATTGCAATGATGTCTCTGCCCATTCTACGGGCACTCCACGTTTTGCGGCCTCAGTCAAAATTTCTGCTATCAGATGTACATCCGCTTCCGAAGAAACAAAAACCTTGCTTGCTCCGTCAGCCTTAAGCTTCCTCAGAACTGAGTTTACCCCGGCTATTCTTCTGGATGAAGCGAGTTCGTTTAAAGGCACACGAACACCTCCTGTGCAAAGGCGCACCAGAGTATATTAACAGCGGAAGCCTCCGGTGTCAATAAACACCTTTGCTTCCGCTGAAAATTTTATTTGATTGTAATTTTTTAAGTAAAACTACTTACCCTTGGAACAGTTATTCGTCAGCCAATGCTAATGTTTCAGCATGTACTGAAACCGTTGGTTCTGCATTTTCGGTGATCTTAACTTTTCTGTACCGCTCAATGCCTGTTCCTGCCGGTATCAGAAGCCCTATTATTACGTTCTCCTTGAGTCCTACCAGATTATCGACATCCCCCCTTACAGCAGAAGCTGCAAGAACCTGGGCCGTCTGCTGGAACGACGCTGCAGAGAGGAAACTGTCGGTTGCAAGTGCAGCCTTGGTAACGCCGTGCACGACCGGTCGCCATTGTGGCTCTTCCCTAAGGCGCCTTACAAAAGATATCCTTTGTATAAGTTGTTTGAAATCCGAAGGTGCCTGCTTCGGACGAACTGTTATGTCATTTGCCCCTGATGAAGCGATGCTGTCTAGAACTTTGCTGGTAATTTCCTGACCCGCATCTGCGACAATGTTTCCTTTTTCATCCTTTACATTTTCGAGAAGAACTTTACCAAGCGCTCTCTCAGTCAATACCTGTCTGATGACCTTTTCTCTTGTGATTATGTTTCCTTCGCTTTCGATCCCCGATATAGACCCTTCGACTATTCCCCTGACAATTGAACCATCAATGCTGTGGATGATATTTTCGATGACCTCCCCGTCAGAGTTGATAGCCTGCGTAAGCGGTTTGCCGAAGTAATGCTCGATCAGGACATGGTGCATCGAATCGGTCAGGTTGATATGCTCAGGTGATTTCCAAAGTTTGATCTCGCTGATGTTATTTGCGCTCAATGTCTTTATTGCAAGTGAGTCGACCAGGGCATCCTTTGGTATTATCACCTTGCCGTCCTTCTCAACGTCGGCGGCAAACCACGCAGCGTCTTCACTCTCGTCAAGTACATTGGTATCCCTTACCAGCATCGGCTGCGGAGGCATCGCAACGATCTTTGCAAGGTCTGTTGCTGATAGTCTGGTCCCGGCTTTAATAATAATTTCGTTATGTCCTTCAGACGTTAATTCTTTAATCAGCTCAAGCCCTTCCGTAGCTCTTCGGAAGCTTGCGTCTCCCAAGACTACGCGCAGTTCGCCTTCCTTATCCTGGACTAAAAGTTCCCCTGCTGCTCCACCCGGCTTTAGCATCTCTGCTAGGGCGGGCTTTGTTATATGATCCGGGGCATCGCTTTCTTTTTTGATAATATCTCCCGGCGCATCGATTATTTTACAATCCCTGAGGAAGTTGTATGATTCATCCAGAGAAGCCCGATTTTGATCCGAGATCACCCTGACGCTATCCTCAAGATCTTCTTTCCAAACCAGCTCACCGGAAACAAAAGAACTGTCTCCTTCTTCCAACACCCGAACACGGTTCACAGGCGCAACTTTGCGCAGTATAGTCTCAATGTGTTTATCATTGATCGATACACCCTGTGACCGGTAAACTTCCTGGATACCATCAAGCAGATAATGCTGTACCTCCTCAAGGCCCTCTACTTCCAGGAGCTGCTGAGGATCAATGTATCCCTCCGTCAATAACATTCCCTTTGATATGGTACATCCCTCTTCTACTCCTGAGAGCAGGTTCTGGGATGCCGGGATATTATAGGAGATCCTTTCCTCAGATCCGTCTTCCTTGACTACACCTATGATCAGTTTTTTCTTGCCATCCATTTCCCTGATCTCAAGGAGAGTCCCTCCAACTTCAGCAAGAATTGCAACCTTTTTGGGTCTGCGGACTTCGAAGAGCTGTTCTATTCTTGGAAGTCCCTGAGTGATGTCTTCTCCGGTAAACTGACGGACTCCTCCAGTATGGAAGGTTCTCATTGTGAGCTGTGTTCCGGGTTCACCGATAGACTGAGCTGCAACGACTCCGACAGATTCTCCTATCGCTACCCTTTTCCTCGTTCCAAGATCCCTGCCATAGCAGGCTCTGCATATACCATGCCTCAAACCGCATGTAAGAGGGCTGCGTACCCAGACTGAAGTTATACCAATAGATTCAATGTACTCTGCTTTTTCAGCTGATATCTCTTCATCCCTAACAAGCAAAGGTTCACCTGTAACCGGATGTGGAATATCCCGGAGGCTGGTCCTCCCCGTGAGTCGCTCAGACATGGAAATAGTAGCCTTACCATCCTGCTGGAGGAGAGGACGTATTTCAATGCCAAACTCCGTACCGCAGTCTTCTTCCATTATTATCAGGTCCTGTGCAACATCAACAAGGCGCCTGGTAAGATAGCCTGACTTTGCTGTACGGAGAGCCGTGTCAGCAAGCCCTTTCCTTGCTCCGTGAGTCGATATAAAGTATTCGAGTGTGTTGAGACCTTCTTTGAAGTTGGCTACGATTGGATAGCGTATTATTCGTCCGGAAGGGTCCGCCATAAGTCCGCGTATACCTGCCATCTGGGCTACCTGTCCGCGTGAACCTCGGGCTCCTGAGTCAACCATTATTCTTAGTGGGTTCGTCTCGTCCATGCTGTCCATGATCTTATCAGCAATGCGACGTCCGGCGTCAGACCAGAGGATATCCTTCTGTCTCATGTATTCGTCTTCAGTCAGTATACCCATTTCGAACTGAGAAGTAAGATCCTCTTCCTGCACAAGCGTTACATCCAAAATCACTTTCTTTTCAGGAGGCACAACCACATCGCCGACTCCGAGACTTATGCCGCTGTATGTCGACCAGCGATACCCGAGCGTCTTTATCTCATCGAGCATCTCAACCATAGCGGTCTGTCCTACCTTGTCGTATGCCGTATCCAAAAGGGAGCCCATCTCTTTTTTATTTATGGTTTTGTTGATGTATCTCAGATCCGGATGAAGAGCAGAATTAAAGAGCACACGGCCCGGTGACGTTTCTATCCACTTTCCGTCAACTGTTTCACATTTCCATTCAGGGTCAGCTTTCAGTCTGATCTTCGAGTTAACGTTGACAATTGAATGATCAAGAGCTGACATAACATCCTCAACATCAGAGAAGTGGAGTCCCTCTCCCTTAAGTCCGTTTCTCATGCTGGTCAGGAAGAAAACGCCAAGGATTATATCCTGTGTCGGTATGACTACAGGTTTCCCGCTGGCAGGAGAGAGGAGATTATTTGAGGAAAGCATAAGCACTCTGGCCTCAGTCTGAGCCTCCAGCGAAAGCGGCACGTGAACGGCCATCTGGTCTCCGTCAAAGTCTGCGTTGAAAGCAGTACAGACCAGAGGGTGCAGCCTTATTGCCTTTCCTTCGATGAGGACAGGCTCAAATGCCTGTATCCCAAGCCTGTGAAGGGTAGGCGCACGGTTGAGCATAACAGGGTGGTCCTTGATTATCCCTTCCAGGATCCCCCAGACTTCATCTCTGCCTCTTTCAATAAACCGTCTTGCACTCTTAACGTTTGGAGTAAGACCGCTTTCAACAAGCTTATGCATAACAAATGGCTTAAAGAGCTCAAGGGCCATCTGCTTGGGGAGGCCGCACTGGTACAATTTCAGGCTTGGTCCTATTACTATGACTGAACGTCCTGAGTAGTCCACCCTTTTGCCAAGCAGGTTCTGGCGGAAACGTCCTTTTTTACCTCTGAGCAGGTCTGTCAGACTTTTCAGAGGCCTGTTGCCTGCTCCAAGCACTGCCTTGCCCCTGCGTCCGTTGTCTATCAGAGCGTCAACGGATTCCTGCAGCATCCTCTTCTCATTGCGCACGATGATTTCAGGCGCTTTTAACTCCTGAAGCTTGCGAAGACGGTTATTCCTGTTGATGACCCTGCGATAAAGGTCATTGAGGTCGGAAGTTGCAAAACGTCCTCCGTCCAACTGAACCATCGGGCGTAGATCCGGGGGAATTACCGGCAGAACAGAAAGAACCATCCACTCAGGTTTGCTGTCACTCTTTCTGAAATCTTCAGCGACCTGGAGTCTTTTGACCAGTTTCCGCTTCTTTTGGCCTGAGCACTCTGCAATATCTTCCCTGAGTGAGGAGACAAGTAAATCGATATCCATCTGTTCCAGAAGTGTATATACACCTTCCGCTCCGATCCCTGCTCCAAAAGTCTTGTCGTAGGCCGCACAAATAGTCTCTTCCCTCTCAAGGATTATGTCGGCTCTGTCAAAAGGGGACTCCCCACCATTGATAACGATGTAGCACGGGTCTTCCAGGGTCTCTGTCTCTTCTACCGTCTGGAAGCGTTTTGGGTACTTTTGGTTGTAAAGTCTGTATTCACTTTCAGAAATAACATCATTTTTTACAAAAGGCAGATGAACAACAGAAGTCACTATGAATGCATCCTGATTGTTCAGGACCGCCCTTTCAAATTTAAGCTCACTGTCTGCCTCTTTCATCGCCTTGATTTTTGATTCAGCTATGATGGCATTGGATATCTGCCCGTCACCTTCTTTGAACATACGGTACGCAGCCTCTGCCTTGAATAGTTCATCTCCGTATTCGCTAAGCACCCGGTTGACCTGGGACGCAGTTATTACATCACCCTCGTCAACGTTTATCTCTTCAACCTTTGTAATCCGGAAGGCCTCTTCCGCTTTGAACTTGGGATCGTAAAAGCGGTGGATACGTTCTTCGGAAGCCGATATGAGCTTGCCCCTGCGGGCAAGATCTATTCTGCGGCCTTCGCTTACAACCTTATAAACCTTCTCCCTCCGGCGGGTTGGTGCAAAATAGACCACCTTTTCGAGCTCTTTTGTAGAAGCTCCCAACAACAGGCTAAGCCTGCTCGGGATACCTCTGAGATACCAAATATGTACCACCGGAGCTGCAAGTTCAATGTGTCCCATTCTCTCTCTGCGCACGCGGTTATCTGTGACCTCTACTCCGCAGCGGTCACAGACGACTCCCCTGAACTTGGGGCCGCTTCTTTTGTATTTTCCACAGGCGCATTCATAACTGCGTGTAGGACCAAATATTCGTTCACAGAAAAGTCCGTCTTTTTCCGGCCGGAGCGTCCTGTAATTGATAGTTTCAGGCTTTTTCACTTCACCGCTCGAAAGCTCCCTGATCCTTCCGGGAGAGGATAGTTTTGTCCTTACTCCGGCGATTTCGCGATTTAAGTTAGCCATTAGATATCATCCCCCTGGTCGACCTTTTTAGGAGCAACATCACTAAAGAGATCCGTATCCCCATCCCTGAGCACTTCAGCTTCTTTTTCTGGGTCTGTCTCGTGCAGTTCCAACGGACTGTATTCTGCCGCGTGTTCATGAAAGAGATCGTTGCCTATTGTTACTTTTGATGGGCGGCTCAAACCAAAATCTTCCTCAAGGCTGTCCACTGTAGAATCAGGCTTGAATGATACATGACGTCTTGATTCTCTGCCGCTGTCATCGTCTTCTTCAGAAAGGACAAGCTCCCCAAATGACCCGTCTGAGTATTTGATTTCGACGTCCAGACCAAGCCCCTGAAGCTCTTTGATAAGCACTCTGAAACTTTCCGGAACTCCCGGCTTGGCAAGATTTTCACCCTTGACTATTCGTTCGTAAGTCTTAAGCCTTCCTCTGATGTCATCGGATTTAACAGTAAGCATTTCCTGGAGCATGTGTGCAGCTCCATATCCTTCAAGAGCCCAGACTTCCATTTCGCCGAACCTCTGGCCTCCGAACTGTGTCTTACCTCCCAGAGGCTGCTGCGTGATCAGGCTGTAAGGCCCTATCGAACGCGCATGGATTTTGTCGTCGACAAGGTGTATCA
This sequence comes from Synergistaceae bacterium, assembly GCA_050175815.1. GTDB lineage: Bacteria > Synergistota > Synergistia > Synergistales > Synergistaceae > Caenicola. Next base: position 3,129 of record JBFXIQ010000044.1, on the reverse strand, counting down.
GCTTAAGCATGTACATAACTCCTACTGCGACCTTGTTTGCCATCGGCTCACCTGTTCTGCCGTCGTAAAGAGTGATCTTGCAGTCGTCTCTCATCTCGGGATATTTTGTTTCCTGTATTTTCTTGACATAAGGCATAAGATCTTCTTCAGTCGCGGATTCAAAGACAGGAGTGACAACCTTCCAGCCGTTCTGCATGGCGACAAAACCCATTACAGTTTCGAGCACCTGACCCAGGTTCATTCGGCTCGGAACTCCAAGAGGGTTCAGGACAACGTCAACAGGCGTGCCGTCCGAAAGATAAGGCATGTCTTCTTCTGCCATAATCCTGGAAACTACCCCCTTGTTTCCGTGGCGCCCTGCCATCTTGTCGCCTTCTGTGATCTTACGGAACTGAGCAACATAGACCTTTACGACCTCATTGACGCCGGGGCTCATGTCTTCGCTGTTCTTGTCCCTTGAAAGCCTCTTGATCTCTACTACTTTTCCGCCCTCGCCATGGGGAACTCTCAAACAGGTATCGCGAACTTCACGTGCCTTTTCTCCGAAAATCGCTCTTAAGAGTTTCTCTTCAGGAGACTGATCTGACTCTCCCTTAGGCGTAACTTTGCCCACAAGGATGTCTCCTGCCTTGACTTCAGCGCCGATTCTGACGACACCGTCTTCGTCAAGATTTTTCAGGGCGTCCTCTCCGACGTTGGGTATGTCTCTTGATATCTCTTCAGGACCGAGTTTAGTATCACGTGATTCGACTTCATACTCTTCTATATGTATAGAAGTGTAAAAATCTTCCTTTACCAGTTTCTGGCTAAGGAGTATAGCATCTTCAAAGTTGTAGCCTTCCCATGATACAAAGGCTACCAGAACGTTTCTTCCAAGAGCCAGTTCTCCTCCGTAACATGCCTGGCCGTCAGCAATTACCTCTCCGGCATCTATCTGCTGACCATTTGCAACAATAGGCTTCTGGTGGATAATGGTCCCTTGGTTTGAGCGCCTGAATTTAGGCATCGTATAGATATCTTTATCGTTGTCGTCAGTTGATATCTCAATACGGTCAGAATCAACATACGTGACCGTGCCTGCCCTTCTTGAAACAGAACATGACCCTGAGTCCTTAGCTATGCGATGCTCTATCCCGGTACCCACTATAGGTGAATCGGGGAAAACAAGAGGCACAGCCTGCCTCTGCATGTTGGATCCCATCAATGCCCTGTTCGCGTCATCATGCTCAAGAAATGGGATCAAAGCGGTTGATATGGAAACTATCTGCTTTGGTGATATGTCCATATACTGCAGCTGTTCCGGCAGTATCTCTATCGTGTTGTCATGATGCCTGACATATATTCCTGTGCCGCCGTCAGTAGGCAACACGTGTCCTTCATCAGAAATAGGCGTATCTGCACGTCCGACATAGTACTCATCTTCATCGTCCGCAGAAAGATAAACTATCTCGTCGGTCAGCATCCCATTTACTACTTTTCTCCTGGGACAAACAAGGAACCCATACTCGTTGATCCTTGCAAAAGTCGCAAGAGATGTTACCAGTCCTATATTAGGCCCCTCGGGCGTTTCTATGGGACATACCCTTCCATAGTGGGTATGGTGGACGTCACGGGCTTCGAATCCTGCCCTTTCTCTGCTGAGGCCTCCGGGGCCGAGAGCCGAAAGACGACGACGGTGAGTAAGCTCAGCAAGTGGGTTGGTCTGATCCATAAACTGTGAAAGCTGTCCTGAACCGAAAAATTCCCTCAGTGCTGCAGATATGGGCCGAACATTGATAAGGTCCTTCGCCATAGCGGTGGCAAGGTCAGGGGTCGTAGTCATACGTTCCCTGGCGATCCTTTCCATCCTCAGAAGACCAATACGTACCTGATTTTGGAGAAGCTCTCCAACGGCCCGGACCCTTCTGTTTCCGAGATGGTCGATATCGTCCATATGCTCGATTCCTTCGCGAAGCCTTATCAAACCTTTTATTATTGCAACAATGTCCTCAACTGTAAGAAGGCGTTCTGTGCTTGGAGTGTCAAGGTTAAGCCTTCTGTTGATCTTGTACCTTCCGACCCTCCCGAGATTATATCTGCGGGGATCAAAGAAAATACTGTTGATATATTCTCTGGCATTTTCCATACGGGCCGGTTCGTTTGGCCTGAGTTTACGGAAAAGTTCAAGGATTGCCGCATCCGGGGTAGTCGTGTTGTCTCTTTCTATCGTAGCCGAAATGGCCGGGTCAACATCCCACACCCATATTTTTGTACGGCCGCTTTCCCAGAGTGCCTCAAGATCCTCTTTAGTAAGCCTTTTGTTCTTCGGGATGGCAACAGCACCGTCACCCTCGCCAGAGACTATAGCTTCTGCAAGGAGCATTCCTTTTACTTCATCTTCAACGAGATCTCTTTCTACTTCTTTGGCTCCGAAAAGGGACAGAAGCTCATCCGTAGTCTGAATACCAAAAGCTCTCAACATCAAAGTGACCGGTATTTTTTTCCTGTTGTCGATCTTAACAGAAAGCACTTCACCGGGGGCAAGGTCAAATTCTATCCATGCTCCGCGGTCCGGTATCAGTTTTGCCATAAATGATTCCTGTCCCGGAATGCCTAGCTCAGCGCTTAAATAAACGCCTGCTGATCTTGCAAGTTGATTAACAACGACACGCTCAGTGCCGTTGATTATGAAAGTTCCTCTTTCTGTCATTGCAGGGAAATCACCAAGGTAGATTTCCTCTTCCTTGATTTCGCGTGTCTTCCTGTTAGCCAGCCGAATCGTCGCACGCAGAGGTCTCGACCATGTAAGGTCCCTGCTGCGCGCCTCATCCAGACTCATGACCACCGGATCAACATAGTATCTTACGAACTCAAGTGCGAATGAACCGTCGTAACTTTCGATGGGGAAAACTTCATCGAAAAGTTCCTGCAGACCTTGTGAATTCCTTACGTCAGGATCAGTATCAGACTGAAAAAACCACTGATATGAATTGCGCTGGACTTCAACAAGATCTGGTAGAGCAATTAGATTTTTTTCCTTTCCAAAAACCTTGCGCTGCTCAAAAGCCTTGCCTGATGGAGTCATAACCTGCATGGGAGCAACCTCCCTGAATGGAATATTTGGTAAGAATGTACAATCGTACAAATGGG
>JBFXIQ010000043.1:4201-12501 GCA_050175815.1 Synergistaceae bacterium | reverse complement strand
TGTTCGACCGGACCGGTGATGCTCATATTGCTTGGTCTTGGAGTCCTGCCTCTTATTTATAAGGGAAGGAAGCAGTGACATCAGATAAAAAGGTCTCTGGAAAGATAAAAAACCAAAATACTTTTAATATATAATATCCAGAGAGGGCTGTGTTTATTTAACCGGCCCTCTTTTCTTAAACTGATCAAGAAAGGAACTCAGCCTGATGATTTTTTTAGTGAGAAGCGGTCCGGAGACTATAGTATTTACTTTCACCGAGAATCTCGGCAAGGCTGAACAGATATTGCTCGGTTGGGGTGAATATGCCGGCAGCGATATAGAAGAGGCCTTCTCCCTTTCGGGCGAGTTCAGCAGGATAGTGATCGCCAGGATCATAAAGGGTCCCGGTCAGAAGGAGGAGATCAGGGTCTATATCTCAGAGACCTGTATACAGCGTCTGCTCTGCACTATGCTCAACGCCGGGCTTGGTGAAGGCATAACGGAGAGCAGGATGCAGCCCGGCTATATCCTTATGAGGCTTCTTGGCGACATAGAGAAGGGGATCGAAAGGATAAAGGAGGACTTCGGAGGGGAGTACGTTCCGAACGATCCGTATTTCAGTGAACCACTTCCTGAAGATTCCTCTGTGATCTACTTTACCTCTGAACCCCTCAACCACCGGATCCCTCACTCAAAAATGCATGACAGGGCCCTTTACGTTAGCGAACATTCAAAGGAAAAACTGCTCGCCACCCTGAGAATGAGGCAGAATGAATACCTGGGAGATTCAATGGGGACCCCGGACTGGAACAGCATGGAGATCCGGATCGGGGATAAGGAGGGTCGCTTCAGCACTCACAGGAAGAGGATCTGGACCGCTGTCCAGGGCCTTCAGGTCGGAACGATACTTGAAGAGGGCTGGCAAAGGGAGTATACCCTGATGGGCAGGGTGGCTGACGTATACCTTCTTAAACTCTTTACACCTCTCGATGAGGAATCGGTAAAAGGATTCCTGTCAGGACTTGAGTATGATGATTCGGGTGAGCGGATCGCCGACCTGGACCTATACTTCAGAGGTAAAAAGATCAGCTGGAAAGAGAGGGGCAAAGAGGGAGGACTTTCAAAGGCCGAGCTTGGCATTGCGGCAAGAAAGAGCATGCTGGAAAAACTTGACAAGTATTCGCTCTCCAAAATGCACAGGCTTGATGAAGAGCTGAAACTCACCAAGCGATAAGAAGCACCGGCATAAAAGCGATCAAAGGGGCCCTTCGAATAGAAAGGCCCCCTTGCTTATGCTTTCTTGCTGATCTGAACGCCCTCTCCTAGAACCCTTCCTGTGCGTTCCTGGCTATTATCTCTTCCTGCTGGTAGGTGTCAAGGTCTACGAAGTAATCGCTGTAGCCTGCGACCCTGACAAGGAGTCCGCGGTAGTTGTCCGGATGCTCCTGAGCATCGCGGAGAGTGTCTTCGTCCACAACGTTGAACTGGATATGGTGTCCGCCGAGTTTGAAGTAGGAGCGGATGAGATTCTTGACCCCTTCGATGCCCTCTTCACCTGCAAGGACAGACGGGAGGAAGCGCTGGTTGAGAAGCGTTCCTCCTGATTTTACCTGGTCCATCTTAGCCAGTGACTTGACGACGGCGGTCGGTCCCTTGCGGTCAGCTCCGTGGCTCGGCGATGTGCCGTCGGATTCCGGCATGCCGGAGAAACGTCCGTTAGGCGATGCCGCGAGCTTCTGTCCGAAGTAGTTGTGGCATGTCGTGCTCAGCATGTTAAGGTGATATGTCGGCCCAAGAATGCTGTGTCTGCCGTCTATCGTCCTGAATAGGCTGTCATAGACCCTCTTCATAATGTCATCGGCGTAGTCGTCGTCGTTGCCGAAGAAGGGGGTCTTGTTCCAGAGGGTAAGACGCATCTCCTCTTCGCCCTCCCAGTTCTTTTCAAGAGCCGAGATGAGCTGCTTCAGAGTGTATTTCTTATCTTCGAAGACATGCTTCTTTATGGCTGAAAGGCTGTCTGTGATCGTACCGATACCGCAGCACTGGATGTAGTCCGAGTTGTAGCGCGGTCCGCCGTTGTAGTAGTCTTTGCCTTTCTGAATGCAGTCCCTGATCACTACAGAGAGGAACGTCGCCGCCATCTTCGTCGAATACTGATAGCGCAGATAGTTGTCAACTTTGATCTTCGTCTCAACGACGTAATTGAGTTGTTTCTCAAATGCAGCATAGAGATCGTCAAAGGTCCTGAACTCACTGATGTCGCCTGTCTGGATGCTCACCTGTTTGCCTGTGAGCATGTCTACACCGTTTGTAAGAGTGTACTCGAGGAGCTTGGGGACGTTGAGGTACCCATGGAGCAGATATGCCTCCTTGCCTGCCGCGCCTGTCTCAATGCATCCGCTTGTGCCGCCTTCGCGTGCATCTTCAAGTGTCTTGCCGACGCGCATCTGTTCCTGGATGACCATGTCGGCGTTGAAGACCGAGGGATATCCCATGCCGTTGCGGAAGACCTTTGCCGCAGCACGGATGACGTTGTCAGGGGTGCGTTCGCTGACCTGGATGTTGCCCTGGGGCTGCAGAAGGCGAAGCTCGTCAAAGATCTCGAGGCAGATATAGGTCACTTCGCTCGATCCGTCAGTGCCGTCAGCCTTAAGCCCTGCAAGGTTAATATTCGTAAAGTCATTATATGTGCCGCTCTCTGCGGCAGTTACACCGACCTTCGGAGGGGCGGGTGTGTTGTTGACCTTGATCCAGAGGCAGGAAAGCAGCTCCTTTGCCGCTTCTCTGTCAAGTGTCCCTTCCTTTACGCCCTTTTCATAAAAGGGTGCAAGGTGCTGATCGAGGTGACCGGGGCTCATCGCGTCCCATCCGTTAAGTTCGGTTATGGTGCCGAGGTGCACGAACCAGTACATCTGGACAGCCTCCCAAAAGTCTCTCGGCGCGTTTGCGGGTACCCATCTGCAGACATCGGCTATCTTGAGAAGCTCTGCCTTGCGTTTGGGATCACTCTCACCTGCCGCCATCTTTTCGGCGAGTTCCGCATGCCTTTCGGCAAAGATGATAACTGCGTCGCAGGAGATGTCCATGCCCTGAAGCTGCTCGTCCTTGGCTGTCGCCTCGGGATCTTTCAGGTAATCAAGTTTCGCGCGTGATTCTGCGATCTGCTTTTTAAGGTCAAGCATGCCGTTCTTGTAGATAAGTCCGTCAAGCGCAGTGTGTCCGAGAGCCCTCTGCTCGCCGAATTCAGTGAATGTACCGGCCTCATAAAGCTTTGTCCAGTCTTCGGGCATGCGCTCGAAAAGTTTGTCCCTCATGCAGCGGCCACGCCAGAAAGGAATGACCTTCTCTTCGTAGATATCGATATCATTGGGGTCTACTGTATAGTTCTGCTGCTTTCTGATATTGAGGATCTCAAGGTCTTCCCTTGAATGGCAAGTAAGCTCAGGGAAAGTTGAGACCGCCTTCGGCTTAGAACCTCTCTCCCCTACGATCAGTTCGTCTTTCCCTATATATATGGCCTTCTTTTCACAGATGTTCTTAAAATTCAATGCACGCATAACCGGCATAGGATACTTGTTGTCGTTCTCCTTGTAGAATTCGGTCTCAAGAACGGCTCTCTCTATGCAGATGGATGGATGTGCCTCAAAGCTTTCGTCGCGAAGACGTTTGATGCGTTCGTTCATTTTTGCTACCTCCCCAATTGTTTTCTTATTCTGATAAATTTTAGGACTACCCCGACCTTTGCCGGTTCGGTTCAGGTCTGCCGCTTTTATTATGACGCGCCTCATGCGCATTGTATTCAGTCCTCTTGTATCGCTAGCCGCCTATGTGTGTTTTGAGTCCGAAACTTTCAAGTATGCCGGCGGCTTTCCGTGTCTGGTTCTCTGTAGGGGGAAGGAGGCCCGGCAGCTTAAACTCCATGCTCCACCTCTCGTGCTTTCCCCTGGCCACTGTGTGGTAGGGAAGAATATTGACTCCCGTTATCCCTTTGAGCTTTGAGACGAACTCTCCCAGCGACTTTACGTTTTCGTCATCTGAGTTGAGTCCGGGCATAAAGGGAAACCTGATGTTTATCTTTGATCCCGACTCCGAGATCGCAACAAGGTTCTCAAGTATGATCCTGTTGCCAACGCCCGTGTATTCCCTGTGCTTCTCCGGATCCATATGTTTCAGGTCGTATAGGAAGAGATCTGTATCTTTTGCCGCTTCAAGGATGATCTTTTTGTCTACGAACCCGCAGGTGTCTATCGCCCTGTGAAACCCCTCCCGTCCGCAGGATTTCAGGGCCTCGATGACGAATTTCGGCTGCATGAGGGGCTCTCCTCCCGAGAAAGTGACCCCGCCGCCGTCCCTGAAAAAGATCTCGTCTTTCCGGAGATGTTCCATAAGCTGCTCAACCGTGTATTTTCTGCCGCAAAGCTCCCGTGCACCGGAAGGGCATACATCTTCGCATATTCCGCATCCGTCACAGAGACCTAGGTCTGTTGTCAAAGTACCTTCTGTTGCTGATATTGCTTTGTTGGGACATGATCTGACACATGCTCCGCACCCTATGCACTTTTCACTGCGGAAGAGGATCATAGGGGTCATCGACTGGCTTTCCGGATTGTGGCACCACCAGCAGGAGAGTGGGCATCCTTTCATATGTACCGTTGTGCGTGTTCCCGGACCGTCGTGTATGGAGTATTTCTTTATGTCAAAAATGATCCCAGTTGAACTCAATCCGGTTATGCCTCCTCAGATACGTCCAGTTCAGAATGTTTAGCGAAATAATATTTTCTGATAAATCTTTCCTGAACCTGGAACGACCAGTGTACGTCCCTGATATATTCTGCCGCTCCGTTGAAGTCACCTTTGCGAAGCAGCTCTATGAGAGCCTTGTGTTCCTCCAGGGAGTGCAGTTCCCACTCCTTGACGTAGGTCTTGTTTCTTGGAAAATCGTAAAGCCTTTCCTTGTGTATCTTTATGTATTGCAGTATTTCTAAATTGTCAGACATGTTCAGATAAACATTGTGGAACTTCAGATTTTCTTCATAAAACATTGAATAGTTGTTCTGGTCGAGAGCCTTCCTCATCTGAGAGTTGCATTTTTCCATGATCTCAGCGTCACTTTCACGAAAGCGGAGCGCTATGTGGACCATCACCGAGGATTCTAGTCCCCCGAGGATCTCATATATGTTTCGGATCTTTTCCAGAGTCAGCGTATTTACTATAACTCCACGTCTTGGGTAGATGGTCACAAATCCTTCTGTTTCCAGCTGGAATAGGGCATCTCTTAGCGGAGTCCTGCTCATTCCCAGTTCCATGCTTATCTCGTTCAGGTTAAGGAAGGATCCGGGACGGATCTTTCCATCGTTCATCTGAAGACGAAGGTAGTCGTAAACCTGCTCCCTGAGAGATTTGATAGTAAAAAAAGAATCGTTGCTGCTGCTCATGACATTACCCCTCTCTATAATTGTATCACAGATATATCAGGTTGCAATACTTGAAAGAAAAAATGTATAATTCAGTCTGTCTTATGTTTTTATAAAAACCTGTCTGGCAGACGATGTGTGGATTTAGTTCCTCGTTGCTAACGTGATATATTTGTTTGTGTTTCATTTATTTTAAAATTATCAGGCATTAAATGATCACGTACATTTTATTATATAGCTTTAATTGATGGACCGAAAGTAAAGATAAGCTTTTTTATTTTTGTCATAAAATTAATAAGAGCAATATTGCAGTAATGATTACAACTTTTCTGAAAAAGGTTATACTTTATCAGTGATATGATGAAACTTATTCGGATAAAAAACCTAAGAGGGGGATCTTTATGAAAATTAAAGAATTTAAACTGGAGAGACTTTTTGCCAGGTACTCTTCAAAAGCTAAATTCAGATTGAGCCAGTCAGCATGTGAATACTGCACGATGCAGGAAATCCTCGACATGGCAGACGATGAATGCAAAAAAATGTGGGATGAACTTGTCCTGGGTTATACTGACCAGACGGGATTCGCGCCTTTGAGGGAAGCTGTAGCAAAAAGATTTACCACGATCCGTCCCTCTGATATTCTGGAACTTACACCTGAAGAGGGTATCTTCATCTTTATGAACACACTTCTTGATCCGGGAGACGAAGTTATAGTAATGCAGCCCTGCCTTCCATCACTTTATGAGATACCAAGGGCACTTGGATGCAAGATAATCAAGTGGCCGCTTCAGGAGACGACTTGGGGATGGAATCTCGATTTCAACTTCCTTGCAGAAAATATTTCCCCCAATACAAAGCTTCTTGTCCTGAACATACCAAACAATCCCACCGGGTTTATACCTGTAAAGACTGAGATGGACAGGATCCTCAACTTAGCTGACAGGATGGGGACCTGGGTATTCTGTGAAGAGACATACCGCGGGATGGAACATGATCCCGCAGCTGCGCTGCCCTCTCTTTCCGATATGTATCCCAGGGCAACGACGATCGGAGGACTTAATAAATTCGGGCTTCCCGGCACCAGGATCGGATGGCTGGTCACAAAGAACAAAAATATCCTTGAAAACTGCGCAGCATACAAGGACTATACAACTTTGTGCAATAACGCTCCGGGGGAGATCCTTGCGACTATAGCCATGCGCAACGCAACAGACCTGCTCCAGCGAAACCATACGATCGTACTGGACAATCTCAACCTCGCAGAGAAGTTCTTCAAAAAACATAAGCAGCTTCTGCACTGGATACAGCCGAACGGCGGCAGCACGGCTTTCCCGCAGTTGAAGAGACCCTTTGACGTGACAGAGATGTGCGAAAAGGCAATGAATGAAAAAGAGCTTCTCATAATTGGGGAACGCGCTTTTGGGCTTGATACGAACAACTTCCGCCTTGGCCTGGGGCGCAGGGACTTCAAAGAGGCTCTTGGTGTCTTTTCTGAAATTATTGAAGAGATGGAAAAAAGCGTTTCATAAATTTTCTTTTGTTAGAAAACTGCGGGCCTCGGATATTTTCCGGAGCCCACAGTTTTTTATCTGGCTGAAATGTATCCGTACTTTCCATCTTTTCTGTAATAGGGTACAACCGCAGAAGAATCGTTTTCCCCGCAGAAGAAAATATCCTCCGCAAAACCAAGTTCCTGAAGTATTTTCCCATGTTCGGACTCCATACATACGGAAACAAGGTCAGGGCCGAAATGATGCCAGAGCGCCATCGATGTTATGGCTCCGTCAGTAAGCTCCATCTCTGTTCCGCCGTTTGACGGCGCCAACGCGAGCATTTTTTCAATGATCATTCCTGCACATACAGTGTCCTCTATTGAGAATTTCCCATTTCGGCCCGAAGCAACCACACATATATGTCTTCCGCTGCAGATCGCATCCCATGCAGCAGCTTCGGCATTCCTTGCGCATGCCACCCGTACCTCAGTACAGTCTTGTGCTGCAGCCAAAAGTGCTTTAGTCCCGTTTGAAGTGGTTATTATTGCGTTTTCCGGAGCCCCTTGCCTTGTTATCTCAACCGGCGAATTCCCAAAGTCGAAGCCGGGTATCATAATGCCATCGATCTCGCCCATCAGCACCCAATCAGGTCCCATCTCCTCTTTTATTCTGAGTGCCTCTTCTTTTCCGGCGCATGGTATCAAAGAGCCGCCGCCGCAGTCGAAGAATGTTGTGATCTGCGTAGATGCCCTGAGCAGATCGACCACTAGCCTGCAGTCATGCCTTTCCATCTTCTCTGACGGAATGAGCACTGCATCGAACAAATACTTCAATGTAATATCCTCCTGAATTGATTTACCCAAAAATGTCGTAACAGGTATAATTATAGTTCCATAAATATCAAAATGACCGACAGGAGGTAATGATAACAATGAAAATTCTTGTAGCTGTAGACTTTAGCCCGGTGGGAAGGGAAGTTGCGCACGCCGGTTATCGGCTGGCGAAGAAGATAGGCAGCGAAATAACCTTTTTTCACTGCGCCCCACAGACGGAACGTTTTCTCCAAGGATATGACATAAAAGCCTTCATCTCTTCAACCGGAAAAGATGAGCAGAAAAAGATAGGGGAAATGGCAAAACAAAAGCTCCATAAAATAATGGAGGACGTCTTTGCTGAAAACGGCGTTGCCGGTTCTTTGGAGATAGAGGAAGAAGTGGTATCTGGTGAACCCGGCGACGAGCTTATAAGGTTTGCTAAAGAAAAGAAGATAGACCTTATCATAGTTGGCTACAAAAGTTATAGTGCGATAGAACATCTCCTGGTGGGCGGCACGGCGTCAAAGGTAGCCAGATATGCTCCCTGCTCTGTGATGATCTACAGACCTGATAAAGACTGATCATTTAAGAACTAAAAA
>JBFXIQ010000043.1:0-4101 GCA_050175815.1 Synergistaceae bacterium | reverse complement strand
GACAAGGTGATCCGCTATGCGACCTGCTCTGTGCTTATCTACAGGCCGGACAGGGCGGAACATATAGACATCTGATCTCACCCATGTTTTGGTTATAAAGATAATGCCCGCAGATCAGCGGGCATATCTTTGCTGGCAATGATGTTTATCCTGGGTTCGCAGCGAGCCTAGACTATCAGTTTGCCTTTTGCTCCTGCCATGTTGTCAAGCTGGCTGAGCACATTTGCTCCTGCAACTTCGATCTTGGGTTTTTTTGCAGCCTCTTCGCGGGCATATTCCTGGAGCTTTTTCTCATATTCCGCCATAGACCTTTTGATCCCTTCGACATCGCCCTTTATCCACTGAAGGATGCCGTCAGTTATTGTCGTGTACATTTCTTCTTTCGGTTCGGTTTGGATGACTCCTAGTTCTTTGAGCATCTTGTATTCCTCTTTTACAGAATCCATGATATCTTCTTCTGTGATAAGCCCTTTTTTGTAGAGGGCGCGGTAGATTATATTTGATTTTGTTTTGCTGTTTTCATCATTTGCTGAAAGCGATTCTACCCTTGATAGAAGCATGGTAATTATTTCTTCAAGACTTATCTGCATCGGTGCGGCCATTTATTTATTCCTCCTATAAGATAATTCTGCTGCATATTTTATCACAGCAGCAAATTTGCAAATACAGAGAATATCACATATAAGCTAATGAGTAAAATATGCATTGATTTAATCCGTCTTTGGGACTATTGTAATCCGCGATTCTCCGGAGAGAGGTAATAAGAGTGAAGGTAAAACACAGGCTGAAGCATCTTGCTGTAAAAATGGAATTATTTGTCCTCAGCGAATGGTCGACATTTGTAATATCGACCATTGGCTCCCTGTTATATACCATCGGCGTGATAGGCTTCACACTGCCTTACCGATTCCCAGATGCAGGCGTGATGGGTATAGCAATAATCCTTAAATATGCGATTGGACTCGCGCCCTCAATAACTTCACTCGTAGCAAATGTCTTCCTTCTTCTCTGGGGAGGACGGGAGCTTTCTAAACGTTTTGTAGCCTGGACAATATATAATGTCCTCCTTATTTCATTTTTGCTTGAAGCCCTCAGTTTCGTCCGGTTCCCTGTTGTAAATGACATGTTCCTTGTCGCAATAGCAGGAGGAATTATCAAAGGTATAGGGGGAGGCATGGTATTCAGAACGGGTGTAAGCATGGGTGGAATGGACATAGTAATTGCTGTGTTAAGGAAAAGATATGGCATTGAGGTCGGCCGTTACAGTTTTTATATAAACATGGTAATACTGGGGGTCTCTATGGGGATAGTGGGACTTGAGAAGATGCTGTATGGATTTGTAGCGAGCTATGTCTCCGGGCAGACCACGGACAGCGTTCTTTCTTCATTCGATAAACGTCGTCTTGTGCTGATAATGGCAAAGGATACCAACCCTGTCGTAAAGTACATATCTGACGAACTTCACAGAGGATCAACGGTTCTCTACGGAGAAGGGGGTTTTTCAGGCGAAGCTCGCCCGACTGTCATGTGTCTGCTTACTCCGAGGCAGACCATGGTTCTCAAGCGTTATCTGGCGAAAAGCCATCCAAAATCATTCATGGTCGTTACAGAAGCATCAGAAGTAATGGGCAAGGGGTTCAAACACTGGAAAAACATTTGATCCCTGCCCTGAAAACATATCCTTATTTAGCCGTCTTGATCGAATCAGTGATTTATTAAGGAAGAGGGCCGTTCCACCACATTGGTATGCCTATAGAGTAACCAAATGTTAACTCTCCGCTCTGGTCATAAATCACCATTACTCTTGAGCTGAAATTAGTCATAGGGGCCGATAATGCTATGCCGGCTTCCCACCAGCTGTTTTCGTTGCTCCATTCTCTCATTACCTGTCCGAAGTTTCCGAATACCTCCAGGTTTATTCCGCCCCACCATGACTTTGTTATCGTCTTTGCTGCCCCCAGGTGAAGCCAGTATGCCTGATCTCCCATCAACGGATGGGCCGCCAGGCTGAAAAGCTCTTCGCTTGTCCCCAGAGTTGCCGCGTATGCAGGATTGTCTACATCTCCTGTCTTGAGTCCCCCGGAAAGTACGACATTCCATGTCGGCCAAACGGGAAGGTAGGTATGGAACCGCGTGTGTGTTATAGTTGTCTCTCCGTTTGGGAACCATATGTCCGAATTGATGGAAAATCCCTTGGTGGGAAGAACGGGGTCATCCAGGTTGTTGAATGTGAAGCTTATGTAAGGCCCGTCAATCGTTCCGTTGTCGAGTAATTCGACCCTCTCGACCGCGTAGCCCAGTCCTATCCGGGAATTCGTGCTGATATCCTTGTACCATGCGATCCTTGCCGTGTAGCGTTCAAGCTCGAATGCAGCAGCATTTGCCGGCACAAGGCCTTCTTCTCGCGCAGAAATTACAAAACCGAACTGCGTGTCACGTTCTGTCTTCGGGGTGAAGTACCTGAGCATTCCTCCCCACTTTGATCCGAACCTGTATTCCGCAGATCCTACGTCTCCCTCGGAGAAGATGTCACGCATATGCGCACTCAGCGATAGCCAGTTATCAGGGTTAATGTTGCTCGCATATCCGCTGAGTCCGAATTCATATTTAGATGGCCGCTCAATAGAAAAAACTACGGCGGCAGTATCTTCTGTAAGGGTCTGGGCACGCCCCTCGACCGAAACGAAATCATCTCCTGTTGAAAGAATTTTAACGGCATCGGCTACTTTTTTCATATCAAGAGGCTCGCCTATCCATTCATCATATTTTCCGTGAAGTATCTTTGTCATCCTCTCCGGGATACCTTCAAATCTTATTTCGGTTACAGTAGGCCTTACCGTGGAAGGCGGGTCTACATGCCTGAACTCGCAGTATGTTTTATTGGGTTCGCATGAGATATTTTGAAGCTGTTCGACCATGGGCTCAGCAGCTGCGACCCCTCGTGCGATGATCTCATCATATCCATCTGACTGCAGCACCCCGAGATCCTTTACCTTAGGAGCTATCACAAGGTCTGCGGCTGCTGCGTTTGCCCTGACCTGACTTACCATGAGTATCTCAAGCGTCTGAGCCATAACTTCAAGCAATGAACGCAGGCTCTCCCTTTTTTTCGTAATTTTCTCGGGAGAAAGGTTTACCGCTACTATAGGATGGCCCGGAAAGAGTTTTTTTGCCTCAAGGACAGGAAGGTTTGCCTTTAATCCGCCGTCGACGAGAAGCCTGCCGTTCATCTCCCACGGCTCAAAAATCCCTGGGATAGAGAGCGAGGCACGGAGTGCAGAAGCAAGATTTCCGCCCCTGAGGACTACAGAGTCCCCTGTTTCAAGGTCTGTTGCAATTGCTGCGAACGGTATAGGCAACAGGTTGAAGTCAGTTACTGTAACCCTGGACGTCATCTCATTCAGAAAAGCATATAGTCCCTTTGCACGGAGCATGCCCCTGTTGCTTCTTGGTTTTTTTTCGCCGTCCATGTAAACGTTGAAGATCGAGGAACCGCTGGAAGGAGGTTTGTTGTAATTGACGTCTTTCACTTCTGCCGATGATCTGTTGGAGATTATTTCCATCAGGTCAAGCTCGGAAATGATCTCCTTCATTTCAGTGGCATTGTATCCCGATGCGTAAAGACCTCCTATAACCGCTCCCATGCTGGTGCCCACAATGGCGGCAATGGGGATGTTTTCACGTTCAAGGACCTCAAGCACGCCAATGTGCGCCAGACCTTTGGTTCCGCCCCCGGAAAGCACCAGTACTATTCCCTCCTTGTGAGGGAACCCCCACTCGTCATGGTGCTTTTGTGCTTCCTGCAAGGCTTCGGAGGGTGATGCCAGAGCAAGAGCAGACATAGGATAAATGATAAAAAACAAAGACAATATGAAAGCAAGCGACTTAAGATTTTTACGCATTGTATTCTCTCCGATCTCTGCTTAAGATAAAAATATATTTTCTCAAACAGGATATGCATCTTGCACAACAATAATATCCTCGTTCCGACTTTGTTTGTGCTCACGCAATGATGACATCTTACGTTACATTATATAGGATAAGAAGAGAGCACCCTGATAATAGCCTTAACAAGGATATTATAATGTTGATCTGCCATAT
>JBFXIQ010000042.1:0-12798 GCA_050175815.1 Synergistaceae bacterium | reverse complement strand
CCCTCGACAAACTTACCTATCCTGACCGACCGATCAAATCCGCCGGCGTGGAGTTGTCTCAGCAGCTCAGCTTCGTGCTCAGCGGGAATGGCGATAAGAAGGCCTCCTGAGGTTTGGGGGTCAAATATAAGATCTTCTGCAAAGATGCCCATTTTTGACTCGTTTATGACTTTGGAACCTGAATGTTCTTTGTTTCTGTATGATCCTGCCGGGATCAGGCCCATGCTTGACATGTCCTTGATCCCGGGAAGGAGCGGAAGTTTGTCCATTTGGATCTCAAGGGCAGTACCTTCAGACATAAGGTCAAGAGAGTGGCCGGCAAGACCGAACCCTGTTACATCGGTGCAGGCTGTCACTGATTTGCACATATCCTCAGAAAGTATAGGAGGGATCGAATTCAGTTTCTCCATACTTTGCACGGCTGCATCTATGTTTTCATCTGAAAATAATCCGGCCTTGATCGCTGTCACAGCTATCCCGGTTCCTATCGGTTTCGTCAGGATAAGGACATCACCCGGTTTTGCTGTCCCGACTGTCCACATCCTGTCCTTTCTGACTTCGCCGAAGACAACGAGCCCGTATTTTGGTTCTTCATCCTGTACGCTGTGTCCGCCCGCAAGCATAGCACCTGCCTCAATGGCCTTCTGTGCTCCGCCGTTCAGTATCTGCTTAAGGACATCAAGCGGCTCGCAGTCGGTCGGGAAGCATACAACATTAAGAGCTATGAGGGGTTTGCCGCCCATGGCATATACATCGCTCAGGGAATTTGCCGCAGCTATTTTGCCGAAGTATTCGGGAGAATCGACAACGGGGGTTATGAAATCCACCGTCAGGATACCTACCCTTTCTTCATCGATCTTCCACAGCGCGGCGTCCTCGCCCCTGTTCCACGAGGCAATAAGGCTTTCATCCCTGAATACAGGAAGGTCTTTCAGTAAACTGTCCAGCTCCGCCGGACCAATTTTTGCCGCTCAGCCACTTGTACGGGCACGTTCTGAAAGCCTCATACAGATCCCTTCCTTTCTATTTCTTCATGCGAAGATGTGTGACATCCGCCGCGGCAAATATCTTTTCTTTTTCTCCGACCTTTACGACAAGGGCTCCCTGCTCTGTTATCCCCTGAGCAGTGCCCGTAAACTTCTCTTCGTCCTGCATGACGCTGATCTCTCTGCCAATAGTATCGCACTCTTTTCTGTAAGAGAAAAGGAGTTTTTCTTTTCCGTCATATTTTTTCAGGTCCAGGACGTATGACGAGAGGCTGTGAAGGATGCGCGAGAGGAGAAGGGGCCTGGGAACTGTGTGACCTATCTCAATGTTGATCGAGGTTGCTATATTTTTGACCTCTTCGCTCATTTCATCCTCTGTAAAATTCACGTTAATTCCAATGCCTGTCACCGCATAGTATATCCGGTCCGGTTCACCCGCTGCCTCACTGAGGATGCCGCATATTTTGCGTCCGTTCACCAGTATGTCGTTGGGCCATTTAAGTTTTGCATCGACCTGGTATTGGTCTTTGAGTACTGATCTTACAGCCACACCTGCAGCAAGGTTAAGAAGCTGTACATCGCCCGGCCTGAGTTCAGGCCTGAGCAAGACGGAAAAGAGCAGGTTTTTCGAAGAGGGAGCATGCCAGGAGCGTCCCCTTCTCCCTCTTCCTTCTGTCTGTTCATCGGCTACGGCGACTATACCCTCAGGTGCGTCCTGCTGTGCAAGTCTTTTTATTGCATGCTGGGTAGAAGTTATGGTTGGAAAATAAATTGATTTGTTGAACAAAGGATCATCCCTTAAAAGGAAATCCATCAGTGTCTGGCTCATGGAATCTGTTTCGCTGATGTTTTTTATCATATATCCCTTTTGAGGCAAAGATTTTATATCAAGACCCTCTTCACGAAGCGCACAGATGTGCTTGAACAGAGCCTGCCTTGAAAAGCCCAACCTTTCCGCAAGGACAGAACCTGGAACAAACTCCCCCTCGGATGCTGCAAGATATTCCAAAAGCCTGCAGCGGCTGGTAGATACATCAATGCTGTCAGGCAAAAGATCACCCAAGCCTGTTCGCCCTATGCGTCAGCCCGCCCCCTATGACGAGGAAGACTATGTTGGCTATCCATGCGGCAAATACGGGATGCAGATAACCGGCATCTCCTAAAGACTGTGTGAAAGAGAGGATGACATAGTAAACAAAGACTATTATGACGCTCAGACCAAGCCCCATTCCGGAACTTGACCGCTGAGGCCGGCTTCCCACTGCCGCTCCGACTATAGCCAGCACCAGACATGCCCAGGGGACTGAAAAACGAAGGTTGAGTATCATCACTATCTTGGATACATCCATACCTTTCTGCTTCATCATACTGATCTCTCTTAAGAGTTCATTCAATGTCATTTCGTCGGGAGACCTTGCTGTTCTTGCTGCCTCTTCCGGGTTGAGGTCAAGCTGGAGAGCCTGTTTGTCGAAAGTGAAGAGGAGCGACACATCGTTGTCTTTGGTTATCTCAAAGACCTTTCCCTCTTCAAGCCACCAGCTTCCGTCTATCCATTCGCCTTTTTCAGCGGATACCAGCCTGCTGAGCTGCCCTTTCTCGAATTCCTGGACTACGACATCGCTCATCTTTCCGTCTTTAATATCTATCCTGTTCACATATATAACACGCTTAAGTTCTCCACCGGATTCCTCTTTAAGGAATACTTTATCCTTGAATACAGGCGGAGATTGTTTGAAAACTTCGTAAGCCATCACGTTTGCTGCAGCCCTTTCACTTATAGGGACAAGCGTTTCATTTACAAAAAAAGCTCCCATCGAGACAAAAAAGGCCATGATGATTACAGGTTTGATTATCCGGGTAAAGGATATGCCGGATGACTTGAGCGCTACCAGCTCAGAATTAGTCGATAGCTTGTTGAAACCAAGCAACGCAGCAAGCAGACAGCTCATGGGTATAGCTGTTGCCGCCATCTTAGGCAGGTAATAGAGGAAAAGCCGAACTACAATGCCTAATGGAACTCCATTCTTTATGATGAGATCTGCTATCTTGAAAAGTAGTCCTCCGGCGACCATAATTATAGTGAAAGCCATCAGTCCGAAGAAAAACGGACCAATAAGTTCGCCGAAAATAAACCTGTCAAGCGCTTTAAATTTTAGATATTTATCAAAAAAATTATTATTCACTTTCGCCCTCGTTGATTTCAATTATTTTCTCAGCGCACTCACGGATCGCTCCATTGCCGCCGGGGCTCTCTGTCTTCCAGTCAGCTACCCTGACGACCCCCGGGACAGCGTTTGCCACAGCTATGCCCAGGCCTGCCCATTTAATGCATTCTACATCAGGGATGTCGTCGCCCGCAAAAGCAATCTCTGCACGTGTTATACGGTTATTTTCTGCAAGCGCTTTGAGTACGCTGAGTTTGTTTCTTGTTCCATTTATGCATCCTGTGATACCTAAATCATCAGCTCTCTGCTGAGTAGCTGCTGAGTAACGCCCACTGATAAAGAATACTTTTACACCCAGGTCGACGAGCTTTCTTATTCCGTAACCATCCCGGATGTCGAAGCGTTTGAACTCCCCGCCTTTTCCATCCATGTAGACTCCCCCGTCTGTCAGGGTCCCATCGACATCAAGGGCAAAAAGCTTAATCAATGTCCTTTTCTCCCGGATCCCTGCGGTCCCAGTCATGATTTATCCTGGGAGAAAGTCCTCTTGTCGACTCAGATGCAAAGTCAAGTATCATCCTGCCTTCCGCAGTCGCGCCATATTTTGCCTCAAGCTCGGCAAGTCCTTCACGAATGGTGCGTGCAGGATCATAGAGCGTCCTGTACATATCCCTTATGCGCCTTCTGGTTTCTGAATCGAATCCCCTGCGTTTGAGTCCTATCCTGTTTATGTCATAGACCCTTATGGGCGATCCGTTGGCAAGGCAAAAGGGCGGAACATCACTCACTATCTTCGACAGTCCTCCGATCATACAGTAAGAACCGACATGCACGAACTGATGGAATCCGGCCATTCCGCCAACCACTACAAAATCATCTATATGTGTGTGTCCCGAAATTCCGCATTTGTTGGCAATGGTGCAGTCATGTCCTATTTTAACGTTATGGGCAAGATGGACATTTTCCATAATAAAACAGTTGTCGCCCACAGTGGTAGACTGGCCTTCACCAACAGCCCTGTTCATAGTGACATATTCACGGCACGTGAGGTTGTTGCCTATTTTTACCCAGGTCTCTTCATTCTTGAAAGCGAAGTCCTGGGGTTCTCCTCCTATGACTGCGTGATCGAAGATTGTGCAGCCTGAGCCCATTTCTGTATAGTTGCATACGTGGACATAGGCCCTGAGTTCAGTCTCATCTCCCAATATCACTTTGTCATCCACCATACAGAATGGACCTATCCTGACGTTTTCTCCAAGCTGTGCTTTCGAAGATACTATCGCGGTTGGATGGATATATACGCTCATTCCGGTCTATGCCTCAGGCTTGAGGGTAAGGCCTGAAGAGACTACACAGCCCATTACACCTTCGGCAGCCAGATCTCCTTCAATTGTTGCCCTGAACTTGAATTTGAAGCTGTTTCCCCTGCGTTTTACGAGAGTAGCTACTGTTTTTAGCTGATCCCCCGGTTTTACCGGCCTGCGTAATTTTACTTTGTCGATCGATGTGACATATACCAGACGGCGCTCGTTTTCTTTGATCTCGGTATAAAGCTTCAGCAGCACAGCCGCTACCTGACCCATTGATTCAATGACAAGGACTCCGGGCATTACCGGCTCGTCGGGAAAGTGTCCCTGAAAAAACGGTTCGTTAATTGTTACATTTTTAATTCCTGTGACTTCCACCAGATCGTCTGTCAGCACCAGATCCTCGATCCTGTCTACCAGGAGAAACGGATAACGGTGCGGCAGAAGTTCCAATATTTTATTGATGTCGTATTTCATCCTTTATGCCTCCAGTTAAAAGATTGGGTCGAATAATTATAAGACTCTTTTTATTCTATCTACAAGCCTTCCATGAAGATCATGTCCGGCACATATGCCAATGTAGTGAGCTGTCGGGACAGAACCCAAGAGAGCAAGGTCCCCCAGAAGATCGTTTATCTTATGTGTTACGCATTCAAGGGGGAAACGAAGCCCGCCCTCGTTCAAAAGACACTTTTCATCGAACATAAGTGCGTTGTCCAATGAACCGCCCTTTGCGAGAGCATTCTTTTTCAGATAGTCCAGTTCCGATGTCAGTCCGAACGTTCTGGCCTTTGATATCCTTTGAAGAAAGACATCCGGGGCCACTGTATATGATGCCCTCTGTGTCCCGATCGGGGTACCGGGATAGTCTATCACATAGGTGACCTTTAGTCTCTCCGAAGGAAGCGCCATGATGGAGCGGTCTCCCCCGATATCATCTATCACTATGGGTGTACTGATGGATCTCTTTTTTGACACCTCTCCAAATTCTACAATGCCTGCATTACAGAGGGCAACGGCAAAAGGATGGGAGCTTCCGTCAAGTATCGGCACTTCCTCTCCGGCCAGGCTGATGACTGCGCTGTCTATCTCCATTCCCACTAAGGCTGCAAGGAGGTGCTCTGCAGTCCTTACAACAGTCCCGTCGGGAAGTCTGGATCCTGTAAGCCGGCTCTTTTCCTCGACATGTGCCGAGGCAAGGGGAAAGAGCCCATTTTCAGTTGAGAAATAGATCCCTTCTTTTTGAGAAGGCTCAACTGTAACTTCTGTGATTTCTCCGGAGTGCAGCCCTATCCCGGAGAATTTTATAAGCTCTGATATAGTATGGGGCATTATTCCTTCTCCGCCTGAGTTTTTTCAAGCCTTTTTTGGATATTTTTCACTGTTTTGATCAAATCAGGAAGCTGTCTGATGGCAGCTATCTGTCGAAGGTCTGACTTGTGTTCAATTGCAGGAAAGCCCGAAACTACGGCACCCGAAGGCGTGTCATACGTTATTCCCGCTCTGCCTGCCGCTATTACCCCATCCCCGACCCTGGCGTGGTTGCTTACTCCTGACTGTGCAGCCATAGTAACTCCTCTGCCCAACGTACTGCTCCCGGCAAGCCCTGTCTGTGCGACTATGATGCAGTATTCACCAACAGTGCAGTTATGTGCTATCTTGACATGGCTGTCTATCTTAGTCCCCCTGGATACCTTTGTCTCTCCGAATGTAGCTCTGTCAATGCTTGAACATACGCCTATCTCTACATCATCCTCGATCACCGTGGTACCTATCTGAGGTATGCGAAGCAGTCCTTTTTCTGAGTCAGGCATAAAGCCAAACCCCTCACATCCAATGACTGCGTTTGCATGAACTATGCAGTTTCTGCCCAGGTAAGATCTGTCATATATTACTACGCCGGGTTCTATCGATGTATTATTACCAATAAAAACGTGTTTTCCCACCCAGACATTCCCTGCGAGTGTACAGCCGTCACCTATGCTGCAGTGGTCAGAAACCACGCATCCCGGGCCTATCATCACATTCTTTCCTATGGCAGCGTTTTCTGATATTACTGCGGTTTCGTGTACAGAGGAATAATAGTTCTTTTTTTCTGTGTCAAAATATTCAAGAAGAGTGACCAAGGCCCTTCTTGGATCTTCAACTTCCACTCCGTGTCCGTTTTCAGGGATCCAGCCCTTTTTTGTTAGAAGCACCGCCTCAGGGTCAACATGCGGTATAAGCTTTTTTTCCCATAGGGGGGATATCGATCCGGGACATGGCTCTTCCGGTGAGGTTATCGATGTGACAACCCGGCATCCTTCTCCCTTAATCGTTCCGCCAACCATCTCTGCTATGCTTGCCAATGTCAGTCCTTCAATTCCCATGCTTTTCATTTCCTTTCAAATACTACAGATTTCCTATCATACGAAGTCCGAGTGAATCTTCGTCCCTGGTGTCATAGTGAAGCTCAAAAGAAATATATTCAGTCGCCTTGTAACCTATAGCGGCGTTGTATTCTCCGTCTTCCCGCCAGCGGAACCAGGCATAGGGCTTGTGCATCCTTGGTTCGATATTGATGCGTCCCCACCACATGCTGTCTTTTGTTGACCATTCTCCGCCTGCCCAGACATCACCCCAGGGAGACCACCTAAGGCCGAATCTTCCTTCAGGATCCCAGTCCTGCAGCTCAATTATACCCTCTCCGTAAATCTCCATGTTCCATCTGGAGAAAGTTTTCAGTTTCCTCCCCAGATGCACCCCAAACTCTCCCGTTTTGTCCTGTGTTCCTGCGTAGAGCGCTGCCCAGGCAGCTATCGTGTAATGTTTGCTCTCAACATTGACTTTCATCTGCGAGACCTGCCCGGCGGAAAACGAAGCCTTAGGCTCAGCTGATGTCCTCTCTACAACTCCCCTTGTCTGGAGGAATGTCTCTGTCCAGACATTTATCTCATTTTCGTGTCTTTTTGCCCATGCCACAGGAAGTCCTATGAACGGAGCGGATCTTTCCATAAGATCTTCCCTTAGGTCCTGGTGGAGCAATGTTGGCAGGGAATTTGATGTGAGCGTCGGGTTAACTGCAAGCACAAGAGGAAGTTCGGGAGAAAGAGAGATCTTCATGATATATTCATCATTTTCAGAATGGACCATAAGGGTCGGTTTCCATCCCGGAAGGACAGGGGACAGTATCTTCAGTACCTCTTCTTTAAGTCCGGAGTCACACCAGTTCAAGGCTTCGACAGGAAGATCATGGATAAGTTCGTTGAGCGGCTTTTCTATTGATGCAATATCTGCTTTGATCCATTGCAGCGATGGGTCCTGGATCTGAGGCGTCTGGACTTCGACCTTCCATTTATCCGTAGCCTTTTCAGGGGACAGACTTATCTTTATCACACCTGAACTAATAGAGACTGAATCAACTTTGTACCCGTCAAACAGCTTCCCTGATATGACTTCTATAACTTTTTCTGCGTTTTCGTCCGGCTGTGACTCAGACATCCGTTCTGCAACTGCAGATATGCTTCTTTCGATTATCAGAGAAAGCCATTCCGGCACACCCTCTGCATCAACAGAATATGCAAAGGCTCTGCCTGTAAACACAAGAAGGGTCGCGGCTATAAAGATCGCCGCAACCCATGATTTAAGCAGATATTTGTCTTGCTTAAAAAAGCTCTCCGAAACCAAAGTGGAATCTTCCCTCATCGCCTGTAGCATAGTCAAGCCTGAGGTTGCCTAGTGGAGTGTTTATTCTGACGCCAAATCCCGGAGATGATCCCATGTCGCTTCCGAAACTTGCCGTGTCGCCCTCTTTTCTCCATGAACGTCCAATATCGTAAAAAGCGACCAGGGAGAAATTCTTATCCATTGGGACCCTGAGTTCAAAGTTGCCTAAAAGCATCTCTTCTCCGTGGTAACGATCATCGTCGTAACCGCGCAGTGTGGTGTCTCCGCCAACCGTATACATTTCTTCATAGGGGACATCGCCTGAAGATGATCCGGCAATTATCCTCGCTGCGAATATTACAGGCCTGTCAGAATTTCCTCCGAAGGAAGTTTCAAAGAAATCTTTGAATAGCTTTTCAACCGGGAAGTAAAATTTGGCTTCAAGCCAATATTTAAAGAAGCTGTAATCCACTCCCTCAACATCTGCCTGTCCGTACTGGACGTTTAGGGTCTGTACGTCTCCCTTTGAATAGGGGAGGTACTCGTCGATATTTAGTCTGCGGACTGAAGCAGTGGCAGAATAGTAAGTGCCATCGCCTAGGTCATCGAGGACAGTTGTTGGAGGAACTTTATCATCTATAGGAATGTTGCCCCAGTTGCTTTTTTCATAGCCTGCAGACGGATTGTCGGGGTCGTTTGTGACTTCATGCCAGTCAAACAACAGATACCAGTTATAAAGGGATTCTTCCTTGAACTTTCGTCCGAAGCCGAAAAATGCCCCGGTCTTGTCTCTGTCGTACCTGAAGCGCTCCTGGTCATCAACATAGTATCTTAGATCAGTCCAGGTCCTCTTGTATGCGCCCACCTTCCAGGCAGTGACTTTTCCACCCATGTAAGGCTGTTCGTAAGTGGCCCAGTATTCTTCCCTGTCTCCCAGATCAAAACCGACGCTCAGTTTCATGCCCCGGCCTCCAATATTGGTATTTTCATAACTGAGCCCTCCTCCGAAACCGCTCTGCGTTCCATATGCAATGTTGAAACCAAGCTTTCCGGTGCGCCCCTCTTCGACGGTAAGGACGACAATGACGTCGTCTGGGTTTTCATCGGGTTCAAAGTTGACGTTCACATCGCTGAAGAATCCTACTCCCTGGAGCCTGCTGAGTGACAAGCGGAGCTTGTTGGAGTTGAAAAGCTCTCCCTCTTTTATCTTAAGGTATCTGCGGACTACGTGTTCTTTAGTGATCTTATTTCCCTGTATTATTATCTGGCTTATCTTTGGTTCCACTATTACAACGTTGATCTCCGTTCCCTCTATGCGAACATCGGCAACGTTTGCCATAACATATCCGTCTGCCTGATATTTTTCTTTTATCCTCTGGAGGTCATTCCTGAAGAAGGTCCGGTTGAAGATCATTCCAGGCTTGGTAAATATCATCTCTTCAAGTTTTTCACTTGAATATATCGTGTTGCCTTCAAAATTAATTTTGGTAACAACAGGATTTTCCTGGACAAGGAAAACGACATCGACCCCATCCGGTTTGTCTGTGACCCTGTAATCCGTAGCAACAAAGAAACCCAGCTCAAAGATCGCCTCGGCATCCTTCCGGAGCTTCTCTTCGTCAACAGGCTCTCCGACTTTTGAAGTTATTATGCTCATGATATGTTCCGTCACGACTTCAACGTTTCCCTGAACACTTATATCAAGAATGGCAGGACCTGTAAGGGCGGGGACCTTTTGTTCCTCCGTCTGTCCTACTTTTCCTTCAGCTGCTGTCGTTTCCTGAATATCAGGGGAGGTCAGGTTCTCTTCTGCTGCATAAGCAGGTGTGAGTATAAAAAGAAAAACAAGGACTAAAACTGAAAAAAACCTGGCATGGAAGGACACAAAAAACCACTCCTCTGAGATGGATAAAAATGTCAGCGCATGTATCAGCGCAATATTGCTATTTTATTACTCTGATCGCGGGGGTGTCTCCTCTCAGAGCCTTTTCCCCTATCTGCAAGAGAACCATTAGATCCTCTGCACTTATTCCGGCTTCTGATATCACCGGTGTATTCCGGACAGCAGGCATTTCAGAAACCACAACGATCTCTCTTTTAGCCTGTGCAGAAGCCCTCTTTTTTACAGGAACGGAAAAAACGCTCTCTGTATTAGCTGATCCTATATTTTGTCCACTGAGGTCTGCCCTGAGAGTCCTGATGAGTTCGTCTTCTTCACGGGTGACCCATGTAAGGATCTCCTCTCCGCTGCTTTGAGCGGGCTTGCTCTCATTCTGAGCTGTCCAGGGCCTTTCAGATTCAACAGCGAGAGGGATGGTGGAAACCATGACTATAAAAAGAGCTATCCCCACGCTTTTGATACTCATTGTTACTGCCGACCTGGTGAATATGCCGGGAGCCTGACAATGGTCGCTTTCCAGTTTCTGAGTTAGATCTTCCCTGATCTCACGCACCTCTGCCGAGAGGCAGTCAGCTTCCACAAGAGCAGAATCCCACCTTCCTGTCTCGCAGGCAGTGGAAAGTCTGTCCAGCCATCTTTGGATCCTTGTGATCTTCTTTTTCATCGCTCGTCTCCTCCATGCCTATCAGGGATGTTTTATTATTATCCCGTTTTACATGGCGTAAGTGGCTTCATCGGCATTGAGCCACTTACGTAATTTGGCCATAGCTTTCCTGCGGATCCGGTAAATGTGGCTTATGTCAAGATTTGCCTCTTCAGCAACCTCTTTGGCCATTCTGCCTTCGATCACAAGAGCCTTTACGATATCTGCCTCTCTCCGGGACAAGCTGTTCAGGGCCTGCTCAAGATCAAGAGTCCATTCGGACTTGTCTGCATGTTCAGACAGAGATCCAGTCAGCGGAGCTTCATGGATAAATACCGTCTCATCGTCGACAGGGATCGGAGCCTTTGCCTCTACACGCTGAATGAAATTTATCATCCCGCCCTTTATCTTGTAATAGGCATACGTAGAAAAACAGTTGTTTCTTTCTACGTCAAAACGGTCGACAGCTTTGATAAGGGAGACCATACCTTCCTGGATCAGGTCGGGATAAGTACCATACGGAACTTTAAGTTTTTTCGCAAGCCAATAGACCATAGGCCTGTATGCAAGGATAAGTTCCTCCCGTGCTTCCTCATCTCCGTTGGAACACCTTAACCACAGTTTTTTTTCTGCTTCCGGTCTATTCTCGTCATTCCCTGTCGTAACTTTCTCGGGATCGCTTTTCAAAGGCATATCCTCGTTTCGCGTTTTTTATACAATCTATGCAACTACACCTACATTGGTGATTCTACCATTAATCTATGAAATCTACCACGGCAGAGGTATATCTTTGATGCAATCGATCTTTGTCCTCAGGTGGATTGTGTCGTTGAAAAAAACTATAAAAGCTCTGTTTTTCCTGTCTACACCGATACCTGAAAGAGAACAGTTGTCCATTTTCATCTTCCAGAATACGTTCCCTCTCGGTATCTTTATCAGAGGGAGCAAAAGAGCTCTGAAAAGGGCTCCATGTCCAACGACTACGACATGTTCATCTTTTAGCGCCAATATCTTCGCAGCACAGCCTTCAGCCCTTTTATACACCAGATCTGCATCTTCTCCGTTTGTTGCAGTAACGTCGATTTGTGAAGCTTTCCATTTATCGAAGAGATCTTCTCCGTATTTTTCCTTTATCTGGGGTACTGTAAGCCCCTCCCACGCACCAAAGTCGACCTCTCTAAGTTCATCCCACGCTTCCACGCTCTTGATTCCTATAGTTTCTGCTATGATGGCAGCCGTCTTCATCGAACGTTCGAGCGGGCTCGATATGACCCTGTCAACAGATTCGCATGAAAGACGCAGCGCAGCTTTTTTTGCCTGTTCTTCTCCATCAGGTGAAAGAGGTACGTCTGTTATGCCCTGATAACGGAACATCTTGTTCCACTCTGTTACCCCATGGCGGACAAGAGTAATTTTTCTTTTAATGACCAAAGAAAGTCCGGGTGTTTCAAGGGCACCCTCTTTGTTGTTTGAAACTGAGCTATGACTTTTTAGCACTATCATGATCCCCTTTGTAAAATCTTGATATTAGTGAAGCAACGATATAAAATACGGCTGAGCAATGGCTGAACCGTCGCTAAGCAATTGCTCAGCAGTCGTGAAACCTTAAAAATCTTTTACTCCCGTCATCCCCGCATGCCACTGTCAGGAGAGCACTTTTTCCGTCAGGAAAACAGTGCCCTCCCGATCTAAGCACTCGGGGAAGACGATTTAAAAGACCTTCATTCACCGCCTGATGGGTCTCCCGGCAAATTCTCCGCGATGCGAAGCGAGCAAATTCTCCGCCTGACGGAGTCAGGCAAATTCCCCGCGGCATGAAGCACGCCGCAATTCCCCCGACCCTGCCCCTGGCTACTTACAACTGCTCGCCAATCGCTTGCCCACGCTTGCCAACTGTTTGCCCGCCCTTACCAACTGATTTGCGATCGACTACCATTTTTTGTTTCCAACACAAGGAATTCTAACAGATAGAGGGCTTGTTGCACCATAAAAAACCCCGGTACATTGTCCGGGGTTTGTATTTTCTCGAGTGGAGCCAGCGTCCGGATTCGGACCGGAGACCTGCGCATTACGAGTGCGCTGCTCTACCAACTGAGCTACGCTGGCCTCTAAAATAATGGCGGTCCCAACGAGATTCGAACTCGTGTCGCCG
>JBFXIQ010000041.1:0-12834 GCA_050175815.1 Synergistaceae bacterium | reverse complement strand
ATCCGTGACATATTTAGTCTGGTTCTCGTACTAGTACTTCTTATTAGCAGTGGGTCCCCCGAGGTGGCCGACGCTTAAACGTCGTGTTACTTTCGGACCGGGACCCTTCAGGGGTCCCGGTTTTTTTGTCTAAATATCAGTTTACAGGAGGGCTTGATATGAAAAGCACTTTTACCATTTTATCCGAAGACAACCCCGGCGTCCTTATGAGAATAGCCGGCCTGATCTACCGAAGAGGCTATAACATCGAGAGCCTTAGCGTCGGACAGACAGATACTCAGGGGATATCGAGATTTACTGTCGTCATAGAGGGGCAAGAAGGTGATTATGATCAGATCAAAAAACAGCTTGTCAAACTTATAGAGGTCATAGAAGTTAAAAACCTGACCAAAGAGGGGCCTTTCGTAGAACGTTGGCTCACTCTTGTAAAAGTAAAAGCTCCGCTTGACAAAAGACCTCACATACTTCAGACAGCAGAGGTATTTCGCTGCAGAGTAGTCGACATCGGAGCTGAAGCCGTGACCCTTGAGATAACGGGAGATAAGGGAAAGATGAACGCATGTATGGAAGCATTCAGGCCCTACGGAATAATAGAGACAGCAGGTTCAGGCCAGGTTGCCCTTTCACGCTCCGGTTTTGTTTCCGAAGCGTTGATTGAAACCGGTTTTGCAGCAAGCAAGTAATTTTCATGATCGTTATGACGAGGCCTCAAATAGGCCCAAGCATAAATAGATAACATAATTTTAAATGTCCAGCAGGACAGAAGGAGTGTTTTTGTTATGGCAAAAGTATATTACGACCGCGACGCAGATCTAAGTTTTCTCGATGGAAAGACTATAACGATAATCGGTTACGGAAGCCAGGGACACGCACACGCACAGAATCTCCGCGACAGCGGAGCAAATGTCATCGTAGCCCTCCACGAGGGAAGCAAATCGAAGGCAACTGCGGAGAAGGATGGTTTTGAAGTCTGCAGTGTTTCAGAGGCTGCAAAGAAGTCTGATGTAATGATGTTCCTCCTGCCTGACCATCTGCAGGCATCTATATACAAAAACGAAGTGCTCCCCAACCTTAAGAAGGGCGCAAAACTTGCTTTCGCACACGGATTCGCAGTCCACTTCGGACAGATCGTGCCGGAGCCCGATCGCGATGTATTCATGGTAGCGCCCAAGGGACCCGGACACATGGTGCGTCACATGTATAAAGAAGGAAAGGGCGTGCCCTGTCTCATTGCCATCTATCAGGACGCATCCGGCAAAGCAAAGGACTTCGCACTCGCGTACGCGTCAGGTGTAGGCGGAGGAAGGGCGGGGATCATCGAGACCTCCTTCCGTGAAGAGACAGAGACAGACCTCTTCGGAGAGCAGGCGGTCCTCTGCGGAGGAGTCAGCGAACTCATGCAGGCAGGGTTCCAGACTTTGGTCGACGCAGGATACCAGCCCGAGATGGCATACTTCGAGTGCATCAACGAGCTTAAACTGATCGTTGACATGGTTTTCGAAGGCGGTCTCAGCTGGATGCGCTACTCAGTAAGCGACACCGCAAAATACGGCGATATGATAGCCGGACCGCGCGTGATCGGAGAAGAGTCAAAGAAGGCTATGAAGCAGCTTCTTACAGAGATCCAGGACGGTACCTTCGCACGCGACTGGATACTTGAGAACCAGACAGGCCGCCCGCGCATGAAGAAATGGGCAAAGGCAGCGCAGGAAGCAGAATGTGAAGCAGTAGGAAAAGAACTGCGCAAAATGATGCCATGGATGGAGCAGAAAGAAGTACCCAAGTTTTAAAAAAAACAGAAGCGACGAGCAAATATCCTGACCGGGCGGAATGACGGCAACGGAAAGAAAAAACATCATCCGCCCGCTCCTCGCTTTTCACGGCGATACCAGCCGATCCTACTACCTTAATAAAGGAGAGAACGACATGACAGATCAGGTACGAATTTTTGACACAACGCTGAGAGACGGAGAACAGGCTGCAAGGATCAACCTTAACAAGGGCGAAAAGCTGCAGATCGCCCGCCAGCTTGCCCGGCTTGGTGTTGATGTCATAGAAGCTGGATTCCCCGCTTCGTCACCAGGCGACTTTGAATCCGTACAGGCAATCTCCCGTGAGATTAAGGGCCCGATAATAGCAGGCCTTGCAAGGACCAGGGCCGAAGATATAAGAAGCGCAGCTGAAGCTGTAAAGGACGCAGAGCGGCCTCGTATACACACATTTATAGCGACAAGCCCCATACATATGGAATATAAACTTAAGCTGGATAAAGAGGGTGTCCTTGCAGAGGTACGCAACGGCGTCAGCCTGGCAAAATCCCTGATCGGCGATGTTGAATTTTCCGCGGAGGATGCAAGCCGTTCTGAGGTGCCATTCCTCATTGAAGTTTTTAAAACTGCTGTCGAATGCGGAGCTACGACCCTTAATATACCCGATACAGTAGGGTATGCCCAGCCTGATGAATTTTACACTTTTGTGAAGGAGATCATCAGTGGAGTAAATCCTCCGGAAAATATTGTCTGGTCCGTACACTGCCATAACGATCTCGGTCTAGGTGTCGCGAACTCGCTTACCGCTGTAAGGGCAGGTGTCAGACAGATCGAATGCACTATCAACGGTCTCGGTGAACGTGCCGGAAATGCCTCTATGGAAGAGATAGTTATGGCCCTCAACACAAGGCAGGACCAGTATCCCGCCAAAACTGCAATAGACACGACAAAACTGTACAGCACCAGCAAGCTTGTAGCCCACCTTACCGGGGTAATGGTACAGCCGAACAAGGCGATCGTAGGCCTGAATGCTTTCTCTCATGAGGCTGGCATACACCAGCATGGGATGCTCTGCAACAGGGCGACATATGAGATCATGACCCCCGAAACTGTTGGAGCTCCTGCTTCTGATCTCTTCCTCGGAAAACATTCAGGGCGCCACGCGTTCAAGGACAGGTTGGAAAGCATGGGATACCAGCTTTCAAAAGAAGACATAGAGGCAGGGTTTACTTACTTCAAGGAGCTCTGCGATAAGAAAAAAGATGTAAGCGACGGCGACATCGAGGCTCTGATACTTGACAGGGTGCTCTCTTTTATCCCCGAGAGAAGGTATATCCTCAAAGACTTCGCGGTACACGTGGGCACAGGAAGCAAACCGACCGCCAGCATCACCCTCACATCGGGCAATGACGACTACACCGAAGCGGCTGTCGGCAACGGACCTGTAGACGCATCGTACAACGCTGTCAAAAAGATTCTCGGATTCTCCCCGCAGCTGAAGGGATTCAGGATAGGAGCTACCAGTGAACGTTCTGATGCACAGGGAGAGACCAGAATAGTGCTCCACCACAAGGATATCCAGGCCCAGGGCCGCGGAACGAGCACCGATGTCATAGAATCATCCATCCGCGCATACGTGGACGCGATTAACAGACTGTACGCTGCAGCTGCTGCAAAGGAGATAAAGCTCAATGGCCATGACTCTCGCTGAGGCTATAATAGCAAAGCATACCAAGGATCCGGTTGAAGCGGGATCTATTTGCCGTGTCAGCGTAGATTTCGCTTTCACAAATGACATAACCGGTCCTCCGGCAATAAAAGAATTCAGGAAAATGGGTGCGAAGATGGTCTTCGACCCTGCCCGTTGCGCAATTTTGCCTGACCATTTCTCTCCGGCCAAGGACATCGCTTCTGCCGAACAGATCAAAGAGTGCCGTGAATTTGCATACGAACAGGACATGCTTTTCTGGGAAGTAGGCAGGGTAGGGGTCGAACACGCCTTCCTGCCGGAAAACGGACTCGTCCTCCCGGGTGAGATAGTACTGGGCGCTGACAGCCACACATGCACGCACGGAGCTATGGGTGCTCTTGCTACAGGAGTGGGTTCGACCGACCTCGCTGCGGCCTGGGCACTTGGTGAGACCTGGCTCAGGGTACCTGAGACCATGAAGGTCTCCTATGAGGGCACCCCCTCTGAATGGATATGCGGCAAGGACATGATACTCGCTCTTATAGGAAAGATAGGGGTCGAGGGAGCCCGCTACATGGCCCTCGAATTCCACGGAGAGACTCTTGGAAAGCTTGGACTCGATGACAGGTTCACCCTGTCAAACATGGCCATTGAAGCAGGGGGAAAGACAGGTCTGATAAACCCTGATGAAAAGCTCCTGCAATATGCCCGTGAACGTGCGGCAAGGCATTTTGAACCGGTCTTTGCAGATAATAACGCAGCCTATGCCGCTTCCCTGACAATAGATGTGACAGATATGGAGCCTCAGGTTGCAATGCCGCACCTCCCTGAAAATGTAAAATCGGTATCTGAGGCGGCAGGAACACCTGTCGACCAGGTCTTTATCGGTTCATGCACCAACGGCAGGATCAGCGACCTAAGAAGCGCTGCCAGAATACTCAAAGGAAAGAAAGTTCACAAAAAGACACGGCTTATGGTCATCCCGGCATCTTATGAGGTCTACCGCCAGGCGATGAAGGAAGGGCTTTTTGACATATTCCTAGACGCAGGAGCAGCGATCTCGACCCCAAGCTGCGGTCCCTGCCTCGGAGGCCACCTTGGCATACTTGCCGCGGGCGAACGCTGCATATCGACAAGCAACAGGAACTTCGTAGGCAGGATGGGATCTCCAAAAAGCGAGGTAGTCCTGGCCGGTCCTATGGTAGCGGCAGCATCCGCAGTTGCAGGCTACATCTGCCATCCAAAAGAAATAATGGCATAGGAGGCAAAGAGATGGAGACGATGTTAAAAGGAAAAGCCTGGGTTTATGGCGACAACGTTGACACTGACGTGATAATCCCCGCAAGATACCTAGTCACAAGCGATGAAAGATCTTTGGCTGTCCATTGCATGGAAGATATTGATGATTCATATGCCAACGGAGTATCAAAAGGTGACATGATAGTGGCAGGCAACAATTTCGGCTGCGGCTCGAGCAGGGAACACGCCCCTATCGCAATAAAAGGATCCGGTGCATCCTGTGTTATAGCAAAATCATTCGCACGGATATTCTACCGGAACGCAATAAATATCGGCCTCCCGATCCTCGAATGCACTGAAACAGACCGAATTGCAAAGGGAGATCTCATTGAGATAGACCTTACGAAAGGGACTATTACAAACCACACAAAGGGCGAGACATACCACGCCAAGCCTTTCCCTGAATTCCTGCAGAGCCTCATCGGTCTTGGGGGGCTGGTCCCCTATGTCAGGGCAAGACTTTCTGAATAAGGACGGTAATATGAATGAATAAATATAAGATAGCGGTCATACCCGGCGACGGGATAGGCCCTGAAGTGATCGGGGAAACTATAAAAATTCTTGAAAGATCAGGTGAAAAATTCGGCTTTTCTTTCGAGTGGCAAAAATACCCTTACGGAGCAGGTCACTACATGGCAACAGGAGAGGTCATGCCTGAAGATGCCATGGAAGAGATGTCGAAATGCGATGCCATGCTCCTCGGCGCTATCGGCGACCCAAGGGTAAAGCCCGGCATCCTTGAACAGGGTATCCTGCTTGCCTTCCGTTTCCGCTTTGATCAGTATGTCAACCTGCGTCCCGCCTTTTCTCTGCCGAAAGTCCACACTCCCGTCGACCTCAAGGGGGCAAAAATGGATTCTGTCGTGGTTCGCGAAAACACTGAAGACCTTTACATGTGTATAGGCGGAACTACAGAAACAGGTGTACTTGAACTTCCCGTAGATGTCAGCAGGGGCAAATATGAACTCAAAGGTATGGTCAGCCTGAGAACAGATCCGGGGTATCCCTTCGCGGCCCAGGCTGCCATCAACAGCAGACCGGGCGTTGAAAGGATCACGAGATACGCATGCGAGCTCGCAAAAAAGCGTGGGGAGGATACTGTGACAGTGGTATCCAAATCCAACGCGGTCTCTGCCCTTTACGGATTCTTCGAAGAAACAGCAAAAAGGGTAATGGCAGAGGAATACCCCGGACTAAAATACGCAATGGTTAACGTAGACGCCCTCTGCTACCACCTGGTGAGAAATCCGGCGGCTTACGGAGTGCTGCTCTGCCCAAACCTATTCGGTGACATAATAAGCGACCTGCAGGCCGGACTTGCAGGAGGACTCGGTACGGCCGCGGGAGGAAACATCGGGGACGGCCTCTCGATGTTTGAGCCGGTACACGGCTCTGCTCCTGACATTGCAGGCACAGGCAAAGCCAATCCTGTTGCCGCGATACTTTCAGGAGCCCTGATGCTGGAACATCTTGGGGAGCATGAAGCCTCTAAAGCTGTAAACTGTGCGGTATCCGATTTCCTTGAAAACGCAGCTGAAAACGAGCTCCCTTTTGAATTCGGCGGAGCAGCCGCCTTTGACCGGGTGGGAGAAAGTATCAGAAAGTATATTTAGCAAAGGTAAACACCGGCCTCTTCTCTGAGGCACCGGCGGCGTTGCTTTTACAATAGGAGGTATATCCAATGGCTAAAATGAACGGGGCCCAAATGGTGCTCAAGTCTCTTGAAGCAGAAAGTGTGGACACTATATTCGGACTGCCCGGCGGAACTGTTATCCATCTTTATGACGCAATATATGACTCAAAGATCAACCACGTGCTGATGCGCCATGAACAGGCAGCTTCTCATGCCGCTGACGGATACGCGAGAGTGAGCGGAAAGCCCGGTGTATGTATAGCTACATCGGGCCCCGGAGCTACCAATCTGGTCACAGGAATAGCCACGGCAAATCTCGATTCTGTCCCGATGGTCGCTATCACAGGCCAGGTAGCGACCACGGTGATCGGAACAGACGCATTCCAGGAAGCAGATATTCTTGGTGCAACAATTCCGATAGTAAAGCACAGCATGCAGGTAAGGACCCCTGAGCAGATACCTGTTGCAATAAAAAAGGCCTTCTATATTGCATCGACAGGGAGGCCCGGGCCCGTGCTGATAGATGTCCCTGCGGACGTTCAGAAAGGCTTCGGCGAGTTCGAATATCCGGAAAGCATAAACTTCCGTGGTTATCATCCTGACAGAGGAACAGACCTTCGACAGCTTAATGATGCTGTATCGCTCCTCGAACATGCTGAGAGGCCGGTCATCTTTGCAGGCGGCGGCGTGATAAGGTCAGGAGCAGCAGGAAAACTTACAGAGTTTGCTGAGAAACTGGAGATACCGGTAGTTACCTCCCTTCTTGGAAAGGGAGCTTTTCCGGAATCACATCCGCTGGGCCTCTCACTCGGAATGGCAGGGATGCACGGTCATCCCGTAGCCAACAGGGCGCTTATGACTGCTGATGTCATCCTGGCGATCGGATCCCGTTTCAGCGACAGGTCTACTGGAAAGAGATCGAGCTTCGCTTCTGAGGCAAAAATAATCCATATCGACCTCGACCCTGCAGAGATAGATAAGGCTATAGGTTCTGAAGTCTGGCTTGTTGGCGACGCAGGCAAGATCATTGACGCGATCAATGGCTCCATGAAGAAAAAATACTTCGACCGTTCAAACTGGCTTGAAGAGCTTGAGATGATACGGCAGAAAGAGCCGCTCCCCAGAAACGAATACGCAGGAGAGATAGCTCCCTGGCAGGTAATAGAATCTCTGCGCGAGATAACCGGCGGCAAATCAGTGCTTACGACAGAAGTTGGCCAGCACCAGATGTGGGCAGCTCTCCACTACAGAGTCGAAGAACCGCGCCGCTTCGTGACGTCAGGAGGTCTCGGGACCATGGGATTCGGCTTTCCGGCCGCGATAGGAGCTGCGCTAGCATGTCCCGGCCAGCACGTCTGCTGCATCGCAGGTGACGGGAGTTTTATGATGAATATCCAGGAGCTCGACACCTGTGCGCGGTACAATATACCTGTCAAGGTTTTCATCCTCAACAATTCATGCCTTGGCATGGTCCGTCAGTGGCAGCAGCTCTTTTATGAACACCGTTACTCCAATACTATATACAACCGTAATCCTGATTTCGTAAAAATTGCAGAGGGCATGGGAGTAAGCGGTTTCTCAGCTACCAGACCGGAAGAGATAAGAAAAACGATCGAGGCGGCTTTGAACGTCCCGGGCCCAGCACTTGTAGATTTCAGGATCCCGCAGGGGGCGCTCGTGCTTCCCATGGTCCCTCCGGGCGGATCGATAGACAAAATGATACTTAACTGAGGGGAAGGATCTAAGAATGAACAGCGACAAGGCAAAAAAGGGTTATCAGAGAAGCCCTCACCGCTCCCTGCTTAAGGCGGCGGGATATACGGACTGGGAGATAGAGCGCCCATGGATAGGCGTTGCGAACTCTTACAACGCCATAATACCGGGGCACGTTCATCTTAAGACCATAACAGAGGCTGTAAAGGCCGGCATATACGCTGCCGGCGGACTCCCAATAGAATTTCCTGTGATAGGAGTCTGCGATGGCATAGCAATGAACCATGAGGGCATGAAGTTTTCTCTGCCAAGCCGCGAGCTGATCATGGATTCGATTGAAGTCATGGCCCGCGGACATGCCTTCGACGGTCTTGTCCTCGTTACCAACTGCGACAAGATAGTCCCCGGAATGGCAATGGCTGCAGGCAAACTTAACCTCCCTTCCGTCGTGATCTCCGGCGGCCCTATGATGGCAGGCACCATGAAGGGAAGGGTCCTTGACCTAAACAGTGTTTTTGAAGGAGTCGGGATGAAGGCGGCAGGCAAAATTTCAGATGAAGAACTAAGGGATGTCGAAGACAACGCCTGTCCCGGATGCGGATCATGCTCCGGAATGTTCACGGCAAACACCATGAACTGCATGATGGAGGCACTCGGACTCGGGCTTACCGGAAACGGTACGATCCCGGCCGTCCATGCCGGTCGTGTCAGGCTGGCCAAAGATGCGGGACGGGCAATAATGACCCTCGTTGAAAAGGACATCAGACCAAGGGATATCCTTACGATGGAAGCCTTTGAAAACGCACTTGCCGTCGATCTCGCCCTTGGAGGATCCACTAACACTTCTCTCCACCTTCCTGCGATTGCATGGGCGGCAGGACTGAAGCTCCCGCTTGAACTCTTTAACGAGATAGGGGCAAGGGTCCCTCATCTCTGTTCAATGAGCCCGGGCGGCCACCATCACATAGAAGACCTCTGGCAGGCAGGGGGAGTCGAGGGGCTTATGGCAAGACTCCTTGAAAAAGGCCTGATACACGGAGAACTGATAACTGTCACAGGAAATACGGTAAAAGAAAATCTCAAAAAGGCAAAGGTAGTAAACGACAGCGTCATCCGCCCGGTCGAAGACCCTTATCACAAAGAGGGCGGACTGGCCTTTATGAAGGGCACTCTGGCTCCGCTCGGAGCTATCGTAAAACAGTCTGCCGTGCTTCCTGAAATGCTCGTACATGAAGGGCCGGCAAGGGTCTTTGACTGTGAGGAGGAAGCAAGCAAAGCTATCCTGAACAATGAGATAAATGACGGGGATGTTGTAGTCATCCGTTTTGAAGGGCCAAAGGGAGGTCCCGGGATGCGTGAAATGCTGACACCGACCTCCGCCATAATGGGGCAGGGCAAGGGGGGCACAGTAGCGCTTATAACAGACGGCCGTTTTTCCGGAGCAACGAGAGGCGCTTCAATCGGGCATGTCTCGCCTGAGGCAGCTGTAGGAGGTCCTATAGGACTAGTTGAAGAGGGAGATATCATATCGATCAACATTCCCGCAAAAAGACTCGATCTTAATGTAAGTGAAGAAGTGCTCGCAAAGAGAAGGGAAAAATTCGTTCCCCGAGTACAGCCGACAGACAGCCCTTTCCTCACAAGATACAGGGCATTTGCAAGTTCCGGTGTCGATGGAGCGGTACTGAGGGATAAGCCGCAATAAGCAACATGGCAAAATGGTTCTGGCTGTTTTCCCGATAAAAAACAATATTTGATGTTTAGATGTTTAAGCGGGGTACCTAATGCACGGTCCCCCCTTTTTTTAGTGCCAGAAAACATTTTTAATGTGCCAGATAAAAGCCGATATAAACTTAATTGCCCAATAATCGCAACAGTGTTGCAAAAACAATAAATCACTTCTATAATCTCCTTGTTGATACTTAGTTGCAACAGGGAGGTCTATAATATGATAGCTTCAAAAGCTTTTAAATTTACTGTCCTTTTACCGCTTTTATTGATCCTTTCACTCTTCCCGGCCACTCAGCCTGCAAACGCCGAGACAGAACTTACGGTCTTTGCAGCGGCATCCATGACAGAGT
Organism: Synergistaceae bacterium; assembly: GCA_050175815.1. Taxonomy (GTDB): domain Bacteria; phylum Synergistota; class Synergistia; order Synergistales; family Synergistaceae; genus Caenicola. Next base: position 2,649 of record JBFXIQ010000041.1, on the reverse strand, counting down.
CTATGAATATGATCGCTGATGCTTACAAAAAATCTGAACCGGACGTAAAGATCATTTTCAACTTTGACTCCAGCGGGACATTGAAAACACAGATCGAACAGGGTGCAGACTGCGACATTTTTATATCGGCAGGACAGAAACAAATGGACCAGCTAGATATCAGCGCAGACCCGTCGGTCAATACAAAAAAGTTTGATTTTATAATGTCGGGAACGCGTTTTAACATAGTATCCAATAAAGTGGTCCTGATCACCCACAAAAATAGCAGCTCAAAAGGCATAAGAGGTTTTCAGGATCTGGTCACTGAAAAGGTCTCTCTGGTATCGATAGGGAATTCTGATGTCCCGGCAGGGCAATACGCAGCAGAGGTGCTTAAAGCTCTTGATATCTGGGATAAATTGACAGCAACGAACAAAATCAGCTACGCAAGCAACGTAAAAGAGGTCCTTTCACAGGTAAGCACAGGAGCTGTGGACTGCGGGTTCGTTTACAGCACCGATGCTGCGACTTGCAAAGCAGTTGAGGTCATAGCCGAAGCGCCGAAGGGAAGCCATCGTCCCATAATCTATCCTGCCGCTCTACTCAAAGGGACAAGAAATGAAAAAGCCGCGAGTGAATTTGCAAAATTTTTGAAAGGCCCCGAGAGCGCCGGGATATTTGAAATGGTCGGGTTCACCATACCCCAACATGATAAGTAATGGACCTCTTTCCTCTTTATAATTCTATCAGGGTGGCTGCGATATCCACTTCCTTCACCTTTTTCCTTGGGATATGCGCTGCTTACTATATTGCAAAAACTCCACGCATGGTCAAGGGCGTACTCGACTGTCTGCTGACTCTTCCGATGGTCCTTCCACCCACCGTTGTGGGTTTTTTCCTTTTGAAAACGATCGGCCCGATGGGTCCGGTTGGGTCAAAAGTCCTTGACCTCTTCGGCTTTAAAATGACCATGACGTGGTATTCAGCCGTATTCGCGACAGCCATAGTCTCCTTTCCCCTCATGTACAGGACTGCAAGGGGAGCATTTGAAGCTTTTGACCAGAACCTGATCTATTCCGGACAGACCCTGGGGCTCTCAAATACGTTCCTATTCTGGCGGGTACTCATGCCCAACTGCAAACAGGGCATACTTGCGGGGACCGTTCTTGCCTTTGCACGGGCACTGGGAGAATTCGGCGCAACTGCCATGGTGACAGGATATATTCCAGGAAAGACCGCGACCATAGCAACGACGGTCTACCAGCTTTGGCGTGAGGGCAACGACACCCTTGCTTATCAATGGGTCTTCATAAATCTTGCTATTTCATTCGTTGTGCTTGTATCTGTCAATATGCTTGAAACAAGATATAAAGAACCCAGAGGATCCTCTGCCGGAACCCCTTTGCCTGAAAGCAGAGAAATATAAAGATGGCTGTTTACGCGAAGATAAAAAAAAGACTTGGCAATTTCAAGCTCGACGTGGAGTTTGGGTCTGATAACGGGACTCTTGGACTGCTTGGCGCTTCAGGATGCGGAAAAAGCATGACGCTTAAGTGTATTGCAGGAATTATAAGACCGGATGAAGGTTTGATCAAAGTTAACGGGGAGGTCCTTTTTGATTCAAAAAGGGGGATCGATCTTAAGCCTCAGGAGAGGCACGTAGGCCTGATGTTCCAAAACTACGCACTTTTCCCCAACATGACCCTGAGGGAGAATATCTGTTCAGTGCTGAGACATTCTTCAAGGTCCTCAGGCATCGGGAGTAGATTTGAAGAACTCACCGAAAGCCTATATCTGAAAGGACTTGAGGAACACTATCCCTGCCAGCTTTCGGGAGGACAGCAACAGAGAGCTGCGCTTGCCAGGATACTTGCAAGTGAGCCTCGGCTGATAATGCTCGATGAACCGCTCTCAGCCCTTGACAGTTACCTTAGGTGGCAGGTAGAGCAGGAACTCTCCGGTGCACTTGCCTCTTTCAGCGGCACAACACTTTATGTCTCCCACAACAGGGATGAAGTCTTCAGGATGTGCAGAAAAATATGTGTGATGAACGAAGGGCATTCTGAAGAAGTCTGTACTGCCGAAGAACTTTTCAAAACCCCCTCCTCTTTCTCTGCAGCTATGCTCTCGGGATGCAGAAATTATTCCAGGATCGCCAAAATAGATGAAAAAACTATAAGAGCAATTGACTGGAAGGTCGACCTTAGATGCGGTTATATAAATGAAAATATCCGTTATGTGGGTGTCAGGTCTCATCACGTTGCCCCCAACCGTGAAAACGGAAACAACACCTTGCAGTGCCGTATTACAAAAATCAGCCGTGATGTCTTTTTTACTTCCGTGATCCTCCTTCCCATTAACTGCGATAAAAAGGAAGATCTTTCATACATCAGCATGGATCTTCCTAATTCCGGCACCGACGCCCTCTCGGAAGGTCAGGTCATAACTGTGAGTATCGGAGAGGAAGATATCATCCCCCTGACAGCATGAAAAACGGACCGAAGGATCCCCCTCCGGCCCGCTGCTATGGATATAGCCCTCTGCCTATTTCCTGCAATATACGGTATCTATAAGGGTCCCGTCGCGATATTCAACTACTGCGGCGACTTTATCGTGATCAAATTCAGCAGGACGCGGGACGCCTGTGAGTTTTTCGACTTCCTTCTTTAA
>JBFXIQ010000040.1:9093-13082 GCA_050175815.1 Synergistaceae bacterium | reverse complement strand
TTTCATAGGCTACAGGATATATACAAAACCTGCATATGAGGCGCACGAACAGAAACAGGCAAGGCTGCTTGCTGTTTCTGCCGTGTCTCTGTTTTCAGATAAGACTGCCAGAGAGCCCGGGATCTGGGGAAAATTCAAAGACAACGAGATCGAGCTGATAATAGATCACATGAGAATAAAAGGAAACTGGGTCGTCAAAATGATTTTCTTGAAAAAGGAAAGCCATATAGAAGTAATATCGTCAGTACACTCGGGGTGGAACTCAAGAAGTCCTCAGTTAGCAGAATTCAGAGCAAAAATGTTCAAAGATGGCAGTCTGAAATTTGAAAACGCAGAAATTGCCTTGACAGCTGTCGATAGCATCAAAAGCGCCCGACAGAAGACTTCTGGTAAGATTTACAACTTCAGATTTCCCGATGAGCTAAAAAAAGTACCTGCTGTGGTAGATGCTGAGGAGTTTCTCCTTACAGATGCAGAAGGGAATAAATTTTTGATATTAAAGGAGCCTCTAAGGACCGGTCATAATGCTCTGCCATCCGAATAACTTTAAATCATTAAATCAACTTTTCCACCGTCATCCCCGTATGCTCCTTTTTTTAGTCATCCCCGTATGCTCCTGAGCGGGGATCCAGGTCCATCGGTTTTGATTTGCATGTGATTTTTACAGTCGTCATTCTTTTTTGTTTTAGAACCGGGAATCCACAAAGGCGTTATCCTGTATCAAGAGGGAGAAGGTCAAAAAACAAGAGCAGACCTGGATTCCCGCTCAGGTGCATGCGGGAATGACAGTGGTTGGTGCATGCGGGAATGACGGTGGTTGATGCACACGGGAATGACGGTGGTTGATGCACACGGGAATGACGGTGGTTAGTGCATGCGGGAATGACGGTGGTTAGTGCATGCGGGAATGACGGTGGGAAGGTTGAGTCAGGGTCTTCCGTCAGAATAACTTTTAACTTTCTTCAGCCGCTTGCTGCCATAGGATAGATCTCAAGGACATCCCCGTCAGAAAAGATGTAGTTCCAGGGTTTTGCCCTGTTGTTGACTACAGGAAGGATATTTTCTTCTTTTCCGGCTCCGGATCGTGCAACATATTCCCTTATTGTCTCCCCCGCTGACGGCAGAGGCAGGGAATTATCAACAATGTTATAAAGGTCCGCATACTCGGGCCTGATTTTAAGTCTGATCAATGAAAGCACTCCTTTTATTGGCTGAGCCCAAGCCTTTCCAATGTTTCCGGTTTTGGGACTCCGTCATTGTCCCATCCGCGCACCCTGTAATACTCGTCAAGCATAGGTTCAAGGTCGGGAGTGTAATCGCCGGTCCCCTCGTCCCTTCGCGGTGTAGAGAGGATGCGCTCAGGCAGTCTGTCATCTTTCCTCCGCAGACCGAGCCTTATGTTGTACAGCCGTTTAAGATTGAATATCCTCTCACCTGTCTCTGCCATCTCTTTGACAGACGTCTTAATGCCTGTCACCGCTTCATACCATTCGCAGATCTCGGTCACGTTAACGCCGCCGTAAATAGTAAATTTACACATTTTTAAGGAGTCCATCAGGCTCATGAGATTCTGGGCGTGGAAGTTCAGAAGTCCTTCTCCGCCTTCAGTGTATCTGGCACGCGGTTTTTCATATCCGAACTCCGGCATAACGGCTGTCTTTTCGAAGAAATATGCAGAACTTGTGAGATGGCAGGCTCCCCTGTTGCTTGTGGCGTATCCCACTGCCATCGTATTGAAACAGCGCGGGTCGTGTGCCGGCAGGGTCAATCCTTTGACATGGATCGCAAAACTCTCGGCGCCCGGGATTTTTTTTGCCATTCCGGCCACACCGAGACCAAGAAGCTTTCCTGCTCCCTCCGCCATACATATTTTTTCGGTGAGTGCGACAAGCGCTTCTGCACTTCCCCACTCAGCGCTGATACCGTCAAGTTCGTCCAGGGAAAGGAATCCCTTTTCAAAACATTCCATCGCCATGGCGACCGCGCTGCCTGCCTCAATGGTGTCCACCCCGTGTCTGTTGCACAGGTCGGCAGCGTATGTTATAGCCTCAAGGTCGTTTACAAGACACGAACCTCCCATGAGTCCAAGCGTCTCATATTCCGGGCCGGCACCTTTGACTCCCGCCCATCGTCCGCTCTTTATCTCTACGTCACGTCCGCATCCGATAGGGCATGAGGCACAGTAGTAGTTTTTAGTCAGTATCGTGTCTGCCATCACCTGTCCGGTAATTTTTTCAGCATCCGGCCAGTTGCCCCTTCGCCAGTTCTGTACAGGAAGATCGCCCATCTTTTCGGCTGCGGCTGTTCCTCCCGCTGTACCGAGCAAGTGCATCCCCTTTGTCTTTTCAACGATGATCGGAACCATTTTTTTCTGCTGTGCCATCAGTCTTTCAGGGTCAGCGATCTCTGTCTCCATGTTTCCGATAACTGCCACAGCCTTGAGTTTTTTGGTTCCCATTACGGCTCCGAATCCGCACCTTCCGCTCATTCTGGCATTTTCTCCGTCATGGCCTATACAGGATATGGGTACCAGTCTCTCTCCGGCAACTCCTATGCAGGACGTCTCACATAACGGACCAAACCTTTCCTTCATTTGTTCGTCTGTATAGAAGGTATCTTTTCCCCACAGGTCACCTGCGGGCTCTATGGTCACGTTGTCTTCCCTTATGACAATGATGACAGGCTTATCAGACATCCCTTTCACAATGAGCCCGTCCCAGCCCGAACGTTTGAGCGCTGTTCCAAACCTGCCTCCTGCATCGCTCTCGCCGAATATTCCGGTCAGCGGTGATCTTGAAGTTATCTGGTGACGGCCTGAAGTCGGCACCTTTGTCCCTGTAAACGGTCCGGTCATCCATATTATCGGGTTATCAGGACCGAGAGGGTCTGTCTCAGGTCCTGTCATGTCGAACAACAGCCTGGCACCTATCCCGCTTCCGCCGATGTAATCCCTGTACAGTCTTTCGTCAGGCGTTATTGTAGTTATGGTGCTGTCGGACAGGTCGATGGAAAGGATCCTGCCCCAATATCCTTTCATGCTAGTACCCCAGTTCTTCGCCCACTATTAACACATGGCATTCCCTGCCAAAGGGAGGGCGCTCCATCATGGTCACTATCCTGCAAACCCTCTCATGGCTGTTGCAGTTTACGCAATGGCCTACAGCAGCACATGGGACCTTGTAGTTAAGACGTATAACATTGGGAGGAGTAGCTGTATTACGGGCCCGTTTAAGCGCCGTTTCCAGATCGGGCGTTATTTTGTTGATGCCAACGATGTAGAGCAGCTTGCCGGGTGCCCAGGCCATTGCGCCAACCCTGTTGCCTGTACCGTCGATGTTCACAAACACGCCCTCATCGGCAGTCAGTGCGTTGGTGCTCGTTACGAACCAATCCGAGGAGAGTTCCTCCAAAAACCTGGCAGCTTTTCCTTCCGGTTTGAGATCAGGGTCCCAGTGAACAGATACTTTGGAGCCCCTCTTCTTAAGCTCGTCTATCAGGCCTATCTGCCTAACTGTAACGGTCCCGGGCACTCCCACCGAGGAACCCTCGGGTATAAGTTCCAAAGCAGCCTTAAGGGCCTCTTCCTTATTTTTCACAAACCAGGCCGAATATCCCAGACTGTTCAGTTTTTTGCATACAGTTTCTCCAAGTTTTTCGTATCCGTTGATTTTAGCTTCGTTCATATCCATAGCATTCACTCCTTCGTGACATAATGATGTAAAATATTTTTTCCTTAAAACTTTGAAGCCACTGGTTTCCCGCTCAAAGGCATGCGGGAAAGACGGTGGGGCGGAAATCGTAATTTAAATTAATATGCTACAATCATACAGTTTTTGCTTTTAACGGTCTATACTTATCCTAACGATAACCGGCATGGGAGGAATGATCTTGAAAAACTCAGCGATCATGAAAACCGCAAGAAAAGAGACATTTATAGTGATTGGCCTGTATGTCCTCTTTTTTGCATGGTGGTATGTGACAGCATACGG
>JBFXIQ010000040.1:0-8993 GCA_050175815.1 Synergistaceae bacterium | reverse complement strand
CGATAACCGGCATGGGAGGAATGATCTTGAAAAACTCAGCGATCATGAAAACCGCAAGAAAAGAGACATTTATAGTGATTGGCCTGTATGTCCTCTTTTTTGCATGGTGGTATGTGACAGCATACGGTTTCGGTGACGATCCTTCTGAGTACAGCTATATACTTGGCTTTCCGGAATGGTTTTTTTACAGCTGCATAGTCGGCTATGTCGGCATTTCTGTCCTTCTGTGGATATGCGTACGGTTCTTTTTCACAGAAATAGATCTTGAAGAGGAAAAAGAGGGCGAAAAAAATGTTTGACCGTGCCGGCATGATACTGCCTCTTGTCCTTTATCTTGGTTTCATAATGGGTATAGCCTTCTGGGGGAATACTTTCTCAAGAAAAAAAACAGACACAGCGGGATTCATGGAGGAGTATTTCATAGGCAGCCGGTCAATGGGTGGATTCGTCCTCGCAATGGCGGTCATAACGACCTACATAAGCGCAAGCAGCTTTGTCGGAGGACCGGGTGTGGCATACAAAGTCGGGCTTGGATGGATACTCCTTTCGATGATACAGGTCCCGACAGCTTTTCTTACTCTGGGTGTGCTGGGCAAAAGGTTCGCTCTGATAGCCAGAAGGACAAAAGCGGTAACTATAACCGACTTCCTAAGGGCCCGTTACAACAGTGATTATGTTGTGATCGCGGCATCAATTGCACTCCTTGTCTTCTTCATGGCTTCGATGCTCGCACAGTTCATCGGAGGAGCAAGGCTCTTTGAGTCGATAACAGGATACTCTTACCGTACAGGCCTTATCATATTTGGGATAACCGTCATAATCTACACCACCGTCGGCGGCTTCAGGGCTGTCGTCCTTACTGATATGATCCAGGGCATTATGATGCTCTTTGCATCTGTAGCCCTGCTCTTCGCTGTGACCTCGGCAGGAAGAGGAGTGGCCAATATAATGGACACGCTGAGATCCATCGATCCAGGTCTCCTGACGCCGGGAGGGGCGGGAGATTCCATCCCAAAACCCTTCATACTCTCTTTCTGGGTTCTGGTCGGATTCGGGATACTCGGCCTGCCTCAGACAACACAGAAATGCCTGGGGTTCAAAGATTCAAAGTCGCTGCACAACGCCATGGTGATAGGCACCTTTGTCGTAGGTTTTGTAATGCTCGCTATGCATCTCATCGGTGCAATGGGAAGGGCTGTCATTCCCGGGATCGAAATTGGAGACCTGGCCGTGCCGACACTCACCGTTAAGCTTATGTCGCCATTCTGGGCCGGAATATTTATTGCAGGGCCGCTTGCCGCAATAATGTCCACTGTCGATTCGATGCTTATCATGTGCTCTGCAGCAATAGTGAAGGACCTGTACTTCCATTATATCGCGCATAATGACCCTGAACTTCTGCCTCCGTCTAAGGTACGGTCCATGAGCTTCACTGTCACCTGTGTGGTAGGTGTAATCGTATTCTTTGCTGCGATGAAGCCCCCCTCCCTGCTTGTATGGATAAACCTCTTCGCATTCGGCGGCCTGGAGGCAGTATTTTTCTGCCCTACGATCTTCGGGCTCTACTGGAAGAGAGCAAACTCTACCGGTGCGATACTCTCAATGATCACAGGCTGCGCGGCCTTTTTCTGGTTCAACATTACAAAGACCAGCATAGCCGGAACAACAGCCATAGTACCTACACTGCTGATCTCTGTAATTGTATTTGTCATAGGGAGTTATCTCGGAAAAGGGGAAAGGCCTGAAGTTCTTGAAATTTTTGACCTTTAGGCTTCAGTTCTATACAAGGTAAAAGGTAAAAACGAAGAGAGAGCATGATGGCTCTCTCTTCGTTTGTTATATTTCTTCGTTGCCTGTCAGTTCTGTCTTTGGCAGTGTCATTATGAAAGATGCTCCTCCAAGAGAAGATCTGCCCAACTCAAGCGAGCCGCCCTCGCGTTCCGAGATCTTCCTGGAGATAGAGAGCCCAAGACCGTATCCCCCTGCAGAGCTTCGGCTTCTGGCACGGTGTGAGTCTCCCCTTCTGAATCTTTCAAAGATTATATCCCTATCTTCTTCAGTTACTCCCGGGCCGTTGTCATCCACAAGTATATGAATATGATGATCATCTTCTTTAACTGTAATTTCGACTCTTCCCTCCGTCTCCCGGGAAGATGAGACATACTTTACACCGTTTTCGACCAGATTGAAAAGAGCCCTTCGAAGGTCTCCGTATACTGTTCTGACCGTAATGTCTTCTTCCGGCAGGATTGCCTTTATCTCTATCTTCCTGCTCGCTGGAAGCTCTTTTACGTCAGATATTATGTCGCGGACTATCTCTTTAAGATCTACTTCTTCTCTTCTGTTTCCCTGAGGATCAACATCAAGTTTCACCAACAGGAGAAGATCCTCAACAAGACCGCTTATCCGTTCCTGCTGGCGTATCATACTGTCAACGGCCTTAATATCCTCAATATCTGTCAGAGAGTCGCCTGATTTCAGAAGTTCAAGCCCCGTTCTAATTACTGTCAGCGGAGTCTGGAACTCATGACCCGCATCTATAAAGAATTCCCGCCTGGCCTCATCCAGCTTGATCTTATCCGTCAGGTCCTCAAGAACGATCATCCTGCCGCGTGTAAGTGTAAGCGTTGACATTTCGATCTTTGAGCCTCCGCTGCGGGATAGGCTTATCATCCTTCTTCCGTCTCCTTCATCAAGCATGCTGCACATCTCATCGGAAGGAAGGATCACTTCTATGGAGAGACCTCTCGCAGGTTCATTGCCGGCCCTTCCGCATATCTTTGAAGCGGCACTGTTCATGTAACGGATTTTTCTAGCCTCATCGATGAGGATCACGCCGACAGGGAGCGCACCAACAAGCAGAGAGAGTTCCTCTTTCCTTTCCTGCGCCTCTTTGACGCTGAGCTTAAGGGAATCTGACATCGAATTCAACGCGTTAGAGAGGTTTTGTATCTGGGGATCGTTTGTTATAGGGAACCTTGCTGTTCCTCCGGCCGCTATCGTCTGTGCAGATTCGCTCAGCAGATCAAGCGGCTTTGTTACGAAACGGAGCATCAGATATGAACCTAACAATACGAAGAAAAGCATGATCTCCAGTGAATAGAGGAATGGTTTTGCCATGGATAGAACAAGGCTGTTCAGCTCTTCAAGCGGGTAGGACAGCCTTATGACCATTCCCTGACCCGGAGTTCCGGGGATGATCACCCTTTTAGCCATGTAATTCTGCCACTCAGACTGTGTCTTGCTGTATCTTAGTTCTGACCCGTTCCCCTCCTCGAAAGCTTTTATGATCTCGGGCCTCTTGTAATGGTTGTCCATTTCATTCGGATCGCTTTTGCTGTCAATGACTACCTCACCCATGGTATTTATTACGGTAAGCCTGCCCCTGGGGTATATTTTTTCCCAGAGAGACTGGATATCCCTGATCCCCTTCAAGCCGTCCTGCTCTCCTGCCGCAGCAAAAGCGTCAAGGTATCGGGAAAGGGTCTCCCTGTTTTCTTCAACAACTTCTCTGCGCTCGTTTTTGTAAATAAATGCCCAGACCCCTATGCCGATAAGCACAACACACAAGGTAAGCAGCAGAGCTGTTTTTTTTCTGAGAGTCATTTTTTTAAACATCAAACTGTTCCTCCTCCCAGGAAAGCCTGTATCCGCGCCCCCTGGATGTCTGGATCAAAAGGTGAGGGCTTTTGCCGTCATCTAGTTTTTTTCTGAGTCTCGAGATATGGACATCGATAGTCCTAGTATCTTCGCCGCTGATCCCCCAGATCTTCTTTAATATTTCCTCTCTGGAAAGAGTCCGCCCGATCCTTCCGGCCATGAGCTCAAGTATCTCAAATTCCATTGGGCTGATGTCAATGGGCACGCCGCGAAGAAAGACTTCTCTTTCTTCCCTGTCTATCTTCAGGCCCCCGTCCTCTATCGTCTTGCCGCTTTCTTCGCCTTTTTTTCTTCTGAGAAGTGCTCTGACACGTGCAAGAAGTTCGTCAAGGCTGAAGGGCTTTCTCATGTAGTCGTCAGCGCCAAGGTCAAGTCCCTGTACCGCATCGTCGGCGGAACTCCTTGCTGTCAGCATGATGATCGGAATGTCTTTGGTTGCAGGATCGGATTTTACCCTTCTGCAGACCTCCCATCCATCCATAAGCGGCATCATGAGGTCGAGTATAACGAGATCCGGAAGCTCTTCTCCGACAAGGAAGAGCGCGTTGTCACCGTCCTGGGCTGTTATCACCCTGTAGCCATGCTTTTTCAGCGCCCTGCCGATGAATTCAACAAGGCTCTCCTCGTCGTCCGCAATGAGAATTTTTTCAGCCATGAGGCTTCCCCCTATGAGTCCTTTTTTCTCCTATACTGGGACGCCTTTACCGTCTTGCCTGTGTACATATAGGCTATCCTCTCCGCCACGTTTGTCACGTGATCTCCCGCCCTTTCAAGTGTGCGGGATACATTCATCAGCTGCAGTGACTGCTCTATTCTCTCGGGCTTTTCCATCACCATGAGAAAAAGCTCCCTCATTATCTGCTTTTCAAGATCGTCGACCTGATCATCCATAGGAAAAACTTCCATTGCTTTTTCCGGTGATCTGGTATCCATTGCCATCATTGCCGTATCAAGCATCCTCTTAATGCATTCTACCATGCGCGGGATGTCGATAAGGGGTTTTATCGGCGTTTTTGAAGCAAGCTCTATAGCTGTCTTAGCTATGTTTCCGCCATAATCGCCTATCCTCTCAAGGTCGACTGCTATGTGCATTATAGAGGTCACAGTCCTTAAGTCTTCGCCGAGCGGCTGATAACGGGCAGCGAATTCCATACATGCCTCGTCTATCCTGTCTTCAAGATCATCTATCAGGTCATCTTTTTCAAGGACTTCGCGCGCCGCTGCCTCATCTCTGTTTTTCAGTGCCCAGACAGCGTTTTCAAGGGCTTCGCCGGACATCCTAGCCATCCTGAAAACCATTCTTTTAAGCTCGGAAAGGTCCTCGTCGAGTCTTTTTCTCGTATTTATTACGTCCATCATGATACCCCCTTTAATTGTGAAGCTGCGACAAATTCGGTCGCGTGAAGCTATGGTGAAGCAGTGGTGAAACGGTTGTTTAAAGGCAGGCGGAGACTACATCCGCCGGAGAATTTGCGACAGTCGTCGCTGGTGAATTTGCAGCCTCTAGGCTGCGGTGAATTTGGCGGAAGTTTCTTCCGCCGGTGAATTGGAGCTTTTGCCCCTCCATCACTGCATCGGTTCCCCTCTCCGTCATTCCCGTATGCCTTTGAGCGGGAATCCAGGTCTGGTCCTTACAACTGTTTCACAATTGCTTCACAATTGTTTCACGCGACATCATTTTGTCGCAGTTTCCCCATTGCTTCACGCGACATCCTCTTGTCGCAGTTTCACCATTGCTTCACGCGACCGTATTCGTCGCAGCTTCACAACGGTCCTTCCCTATCCGAACCTTCCCGAGATGTAATCTTCGGTCTTTTTATCGGTCGGTGATGTGAATATCTTCGCTGTCCGGTCATATTCGATAAGGTCGCCGAGCAGGAAAAAGGCAGTGTAGTCTGATACACGGGCCGCCTGCTGCATGTTGTGAGTCACTATGGCTACTGTGTAATCTCCCTTGAGTTCCCTGATGAGCTCCTCCACCCTGGCTGTGGACATTGGGTCGAGAGCGCTTGTCGGCTCATCCATCAGCAGCACCTCGGGCTGCGTCGCTATCGCCCTTGCTATGCAGAGCCTCTGCTGCTGCCCTCCCGAAAGCCCGGTGCCCGGTGATGAAAGTTTATCTTTTACCTCATCCCAGAGCGCAGCTCCGCGAAGACTTTTTTCCACTGTTTCATCAAGGATGCTTTTATCTTTTAAACCGTTCAGCCTTGGGCCATATGCCACATTTTCGTATATCGACATGGGGAATGGGTTCGGCTTTTGAAAGACCATCCCTACCCGACGCCTCAGGGCGATGACATCCGTTTCCGGAGAGAGTATGTTCTCCCCTTCCATTTCTATCGTACCCGTGATCCTTGCCGACGGGATAAAATCATTCATCCTGTTTAGGCATCTGAGGTAACTGCTCTTTCCGCAGCCCGAAGGACCTATGAAGGCCGTCACTTTTTTGCGTCCGATATCAAATGTGATGTTTTTCAGCACCTGATTATCTCCGTAATAGAGATCCAGACCGACCGTCTTTATCTGCACATCAAAAAGATCACTGTTCATATTATTGCCTCCCGCTCCTGGCCGCAAGTCTTGCTCTTGCAAAGACTCCGATCGCGCTCGTTCCGAGTACAAGGCCTATAAGCACAAGTATTGCTCCGTACTGTATCGGCCTGGTTGCCTCCAGGTCTGTAGATGCTGTAGCCAGTACGTATATGTGATATGGAAGAGCCATCACCTGACTGAAAACACTCTTTGCAACTTCCGGCGCAAAAAAGGCCGCGCCGGTAAACATGATGGGAGCTGTCTCTCCCGCTACCCGTCCTATTGAGAGTATCGTTCCTGTTATTATAGTAGAAGCCGCTGAGGGCAGGACGACCTTAAGTATCGTATGGCATTTTGTCGCCCCGAGTGCGTATGACGCGTCCCTGTAATCCTGTGGAACAGCCAGGAACGCCTGTTCAGATACCGTTACTATCAGCGGCAGGGAAAGGCATCCAAGTGTCAGCCCGGCTGAAAGCAGGCTTGATCCAAAATTTAAAAATACAACAAAGAGCGACAGGCCGAAAAGACCGTAAATAACAGAAGGCACCCCTGCAAGACACCTTATCGATACCCTAAGGACCCTGGTCAGCCAATCGTCCTTGGAATATTCAGCAAAGTATAGGCCTGTCATTATTCCAATAGGAAGAGCCGCTGCCATAGAAACAACGACAAGCTGAATAGTCCCTACAAGAGGAGTCATTATCCCGCCTGCTGTCATACCGTCCCTTGGCGCTTCGGTCAGGAAATCCAGCGAAAGCGTCTGCCAGCCCTCTTTAAACAGGAAGGCCGCTACACCTGCAAGAACAGCCACAAGCAAAAAAGCTGCCAGGCAGAAAAGGGAAGTCATAGAGAGGTCTTTGATCTTGCGTGAACGGTTCCTGTCCATTCTCTATCTCTTCCTCCTCTCTACATAAAATGAGGTCAGATTTATTGCAAGCGTTACTGCGAGTAATATAAGACCGGCAAAAAAGAGAGCGTGATAATGCGTGCTCCCTACCGGGGTCTCCCCCATCTCCGCAGCTATGGTCGCCGTGAGGGGCCTGACAGGATCTGTAAGCATGGCAGGAATGATAGCAGCTCCCCCCGCCGCCATCAGCACGACCATAGTCTCTCCAAGGGCTCTCATTATCCCAAGCAGTGCTGCTGCAGTTATGCCGGACATGGCATGCGGCACTACGACTCTTCGCACTGTCTCCCATCGAGTCGCCCCCAACGCATAGGACGCATCACGAAGCTCCTGGGGAACAGCAGAAAGTGCCTCCTCAGAAAGGGATGCAACGACCGGTATTACCAGAAAACCCAGAAGTATAGCGGCATTCAGCAGATTAAGACCTGTTGCAATGTTAAGCTTATTCTGCAGCCACGGGGCGAGGACCATCATTCCAATGAATCCCAGGACTATGGAGGGCAAAAATCCCATCAGTTCCATCAGTACTTTGAAAAAGCTCCTGAGTCTTCTCGGGGCTATCTCTGACGTAAATATGGCAAGCGCAACAGCTATCGGGAGAGCAATCACGCTAGACAAAAGCGTTGCAGACAAAGTTCCGGCTATAAGGGGAAGCATCCCAAGTGCGGGTGGTTCTTCGACCGGATACCAATCCCGGCTCAGGAATATCTCTGAAAGTGACGATTCCTTCAGTACAGGCATTCCATTCGTTACCAAAAACCCAAGGATAAAGAGCATTATCAGGATCCCGACCATGGAAACAGAACGGACAAGGTTTGACATGATCCTGTCTCCCCTGCCCCCAAAACCACTGAGAATTTTCTTGTGATGCTCTTTCATGTTTTTTTCCTCTCTGATTACCATTTTATATACTACTCTAGTATCACTATTTGCCCGTTTATGTGCTATGGCATGTATCTGTGAAGCTGCGACATAATGATGTCGCGTGAAACAATGGTGAAGCGGTGGTGAAACGGTTGTTTAAAGTCGGGCGAAAACTGCATCCGCCGGAGAATTTACGACAGTCCTTGCTGGTGAATTTGGCGGGAGTTTCATCCATCGGTGAATTGGAGCTTTGGCCTCTCCATCACTTCATCGGCTTCCCTCTCCGTCATTCCCATATGCCTTTGAGCGGGAATCCAGGCCCCACGCCTCTTATTGTTTCTCCGGTATGCACCTGGTGCCGATTCGCACAACTCGTAACTCGTTGGCTCTCTGGCCGTGAGCCGGGGTCTGGTCCTGAGAACTGCTTCACAATTGCTTCACTACCGCTTCACGCGACAGTTTTTGTCGCAGTTTCACAGCGGTAAGTTCGTCTTGCGTGATGCCAGACGAATTTACCGCCGCTCTTTTCTTTCTATTTCATTTCCTGAAGGGAGACAAATCCGGTGCTGTTTACTATCTTCTGTCCGGCCGGGCTCTGCATGTAGCTGATGAAATCCAGTACATCGCCCTCAGGCCATCCGTTGGTGAACATGAAGAGGTAGCGTGAGAGTGGATACTTGCCGCTGCGTGCGCCGGCTGCGGTGCCTGCAACTCCGTCGACTGCCAGGGCCTTGACTGACTTGCTGACATAGCCCATACCCTCGTAGCCAATAGCGTTCTTGTTCTGCGAGACTGCCGTCATCATGGCTCCGCTGGAGGCAGTTACCTGCGCCTTGGGTGTGACTCTTGTCTTTTCGCCCTTATCCATTATCATTTCCTGCCATGTGCCGTAGGTGCCTGAGCTTGTATCACGACCGATGACAACTATCGGGCTGTCGCTTCCGCCGACTTCTTTCCAGTTCGTGACCTTGCCGGAATAGATATCCTTAAGCTGAGCCTTTGTGAGTGACTTGACCGGGTTTGAGGGGTG